>JAHELM010000214.1 GCA_024644185.1 Rhodospirillales bacterium
AGCGGCGACGCCAGCATTCTGGTTGCCACGACAGTCATCGAGGTTGGCATTGACGTGCCGGATGCGACGGTCATGGTGATCGAACACGCTGAACGCTTCGGCCTTGCCCAGCTCCATCAATTGCGGGGACGGATCGGCCGCGGCGAGCGTGCCTCCACCTGCCTGCTGCTCTATGGCCAGCCGCTGGGCGAAACCGCCCGGGCGCGCATCGCCGTCATGCGCGAGACCGAGGATGGGTTCCGCATCGCCGAAGAGGATCTGCGTCTGCGCGGCGCCGGCGAGCTTCTCGGGGTGCGGCAGAGCGGTCTGCCGGAATTCCGCCTGGCGGACATCGCCGCCCATGGCGACCTCCTGGCCGTGGCTCGCGACGACGCAAAGCTGATCCTGGAACGCGATCCTGGCCTCGAAGGCCCACGCGGCAAGGCACTGCGCGTCCTGCTATACCTGTTCGAACGCGATGCCGCCGCGGTAACGCTGCGCTCCGGATAGCCGTTTATCAGCGCTGACCGGGCGGCGCCTCGGTGCTGAAGATCTGCGGCGCGTCCTGGATCTGCTTGGAGCGCCGGTCTGGCGGCGTGACGATACCGCCAGAGATCACCATCTTGATCGCCTCCTCTACCGCCATGTCGAGGATCACCAGATCCTGGCGCGGCACGAAGAGCAAGAAACCCGAAGTCGGGTTCGGCGTCGTCGGCAGAAACACGTTTATGACCTTGTCCTTGGTCAGGTTCTGCACCTCTCCCTCGGTGGTGCCGGTGATAAATCCGATCGCCCAGACGCCGCGCCGCGGATATTCCACCAGAACCGCCTGGCGGAAGGCATTGGACTGGCTCTGCAACACCGTTTCAAGGATCTGCTTGGTGGCGCCGTAAATGGTCCGGACGAATGGCATGCGGCTCAGCATGTTTTCGCCCAGCCGGATCACGATTCGGCCAACGAAGCCGGCGGTCAGCGCACCGACCAGCGTGATGGCAATGACCAGAACCAGCAGCCCAAGACCGGGCAGACCGATCTCGTAACCCAGGATTTCCTTGAGATAGAAATCCGGATTGTATTGATCCGGCAGCAGCGGCACGACGCGACTGTCGACAAAGTCGATCAGCCAGGAGGCAATTGCGATCGTTACGGCCAGCGGCGTTGTAACCAGCACGCCAGCCAGAAAATATGCACGCAATCGCCCAAAAAAGGTCAGCGCCTTGCGCGGTTTGCCATCTGGCCCGCCACCGCCTGACCCGCCGTCCGCGGGCAGAAGTTCTACCGGTCGTTCCTTGTCCACGCTCTTTCCTCACCAGATTCCCACCGCCTGACCTGCTGCGGCTTGCGGCCCACTATATAGCGACGATTTCTGGAATTCCAAAATGCTCGAAGCGTTCAACTGATGAAGAAGTCCCGCATCGCGGCCAGGGTCTCCTCCGGCGCTTCTTCGGGCAGGAAATGTCCACAACCGATCGGCTGGCCGCGCACGTCCAGCGCCTTTTCGCGCCAGGTCTCGAGGACATCGAAGGAACGGTGCATCAAGGCCTTCGCGCCCCACAGCACCAGCAGCGGGCACGCAATCCGGGCGGCGAAATCCGCCTCGTCATGTTCCAGATCGATCGAAATCGCGGCCCGATAGTCCTCGCAGCTGGCGTGGATCGTGCGCGGATCCCGGAAACAGCGCCTGTATTCGGCCATCGCCGCCGCCTCGATGCCGGCCGCATCGGTGCACCACATGTTCATTTCACAGGTCAGGAAATAGTCGGGATCGCCGCCGATCAGTCGTTCCGGCAGGTCGTGCGGCTGGCTCAGAAAGAACCAGTGGAAATAGCCATATGCCGTCTTGCGGTCGATACGGCTGAATAGGGTATGGGTCGGCACGATATCCAGCACCGCGGCGCGTTCCACCCGATCGGCGTGGTCCAGGCACATACGATGCGTGACGCGCCCGCCGCGATCATGCCCGGCGACCTGAAACCGTTCGAAACCCAGGGTGCGCATGACCGCAACCTGGTCGGCGGCCATACGGCGTTTGCTGTAGCGCTCATGCGTCGGGTCGCCGGCCGGCTTGTCGCTGTCGCCATAGCCGCGCAGGTCCGGCACGACGACCGTGAACCGTTCCGCCAGGACAGGCGCCAACTTGCGCCACATGACATGGGTCTGCGGATAACCATGCAGCAACAGCAAAGGCGGGCCACTGCCGCCGATCACCGCATTGATCGCCACCTCGCCCACATCGATGCGCCGACGTTCGAACCCTTCGAAGAACATGCCGCCCCCTTTTCGCGCGGAATATCGTCCTGGCGGAAGTGTATAGTATCCGTTCTCCATAATGCATCGGTGGCGTTCATGGTACCGCGCTTGCTGAGCCTTGCGACCGCCGTGCCGCCGATCCGGATCGATCAGCGCGCAATAGAGGTTGCCGCCGAGACGATTTTCGCCTCTCGCGCCGCCGATTTCGACCGCTTGCGGCCGATCTACGGTAATTCCGGCATCGCCGGCCGGCAATCCTGCGTTCCGCTGTCCTGGTACGCCCAGCCACATGGCTGGCGCGAGCGGCACGATCTGTTTGTGACGCACGGGTTGGAGCTTCTGGAATGCGCCATCGCCGAATGCCTGGCGCAGGTGCGTTTGACCCCGGCGGCAATCGACGGGGTCGTCGTGGTCTCCTCCACCGGCATGACCGCACCCAGCCTGGACGCCAGGCTTATGGAGCGAATAGCATTTCGGCGCGATCTGCAGCGGCTGCCTGTATTCGGCCTCGGCTGCGCCGGCGGCGTCATCGGCCTGGCGCGAGCGGCGGCACTGGCCCGTGCGCATCCGGGCGAACGCTGGTTATTGCTGGTGGTCGAGCTTTGCGGCCTGACGTTCCGCCAGGACGATCAGTCGAATGGCAATATCGTCGCGACGGCGCTATTCGGTGACGGGGCGGCAGCAGCCTTGCTGTGCAGCGAGGGGGACGGCCCGTTATTCCGCGCCGGCGGCGAATACACCTGGCCGGGAACGCTGGATGTCATGGGCTGGGATATCGAGGATGACGGTTTTGGCGTGATATTCGGCCGCGAGATCCCGGCGCTGGTGCGCCGCGACTTCCGCGAAGCCGCCGAGCGGTTTCTTGCCGGCTCAGGCCTGTTGCTCTCGGATATCGACCGGTTCGTCCTGCATCCGGGCGGGGCAAAGGTTATCGATGCGCTGCGGGATGCGCTGGGCGTTCCAGCCGCGGCCCTGAGTGTCGCGCGCGATGTCCTGAGGGAATTCGGCAACATGTCGGCGGCGACCATCCTGTTCGTATTGCAGCGCAGCCTGAAGGCCTCTCCCGCCGGGACAACGCTGTTGGCCGCTCTGGGCCCGGGCTTCTCCGCCGGGTTCGGCATTCTCGAAGCATGAACATGGGCTTCGCGCAGGGACTGGTTCTCGCGGTCGCGGCACTTCGGGTCGCGGAACTGGCCCTGGCGCGGCACAATCAGCGCCGACTGCTGGCGCGTGGCGGCCGGGAACGGGGCGCGGGCCATTATCCGCTGGTCGTTGCCCTGCACGTGGCCTGGCTTGCAGCCCTGTTCCTCGCCATTCCGCCCGATCGACCCCCAGTCTGGGCCGCGCTTGCCGGCTTCACGCTGCTGCAGGCCGCCCGGCTGTGGATCATCGTCAGCCTCGGCGAATACTGGACCACGCGCATCATAACCGTACCCGGTGCCGCGCTGATCCGGCGCGGACCGTATCGCTGGCTGCGGCATCCGAACTATCTGGTCGTCGCGGCGGAAATCGCCCTTCTGCCGCTGGTTTTCGGCGCCTGGCCGATCGCCCTGACCTTCTCACTGGCCAACGCCCTTGTCCTGGCCTGGCGAATTCGGGTGGAAAACGCCGCCCTCGCCCAGCGCCGCCCCCTGTAATCAAGCGTTGACCGCGGGCCCCGACCTCCCTATTTTCGGGCCGCCGGTCCTTGGGCCGGTCCCGCATATCGTGGGCGCGTAGCTCAGGGGTAGAGCAGCTGACTTTTAATCAGCGGGCCGTTGGTTCGATCCCAACCGCGCTCACCATTCCATCTTGTTCGTTGCGAGGGTCACAGTGGGACTCGCGCATCCACCCATACCCCGCCCCTTGCGCTCGACGCGACGGTTGCCTCGATGAACTTGACGCCGCGAACCCCATCCTCCGCGGTCGGGAACATCGACATGGGATCGGGCGCCCGGCCCTCCAGGCGGGCGGTAATGACGTCCGCGACGTCCGAGTAGATATTGGCGAACCCTTCCAGAAAGCCTTCGGGATGACCCGGGGGGATGCGGGTGACGCGCCCGGCCGCCGTCCCGACACCGATTCCGCCGCGGGTGAGCAGACGCGGCACCTCGCCAAGCGGCGTGAATTGGAGGCGATTCGGGTCCTCCTGAGACCAATCCAGGCCGCCCTTGTCGCCATAAATCCTGAGGCGTAGCGCATTCTCGTTTCCCGGCGCCACCTGGCTCGACCACAGCATTCCTCGCGCGCCGCTGGCATAGCGCAAAAGGATATGGGCATTGTCGTCCAATGTCCGTCCGGCGACGAACGAGGAAATGTCGGCGCATAAAGATTCGAGCTCGAGCCCCGAAACAAAGCCGGCGAGGTTGAAGGCATGCGTCCCTATGTCGCCAACGCAACCGCCCACGCCGGCGCGCGCCGGGTCGGCCCGCCACTCGGCCTGCCTGTGTCCCGTGGCTTCCAGTTTCGTCGTCAGCCAGTCTTGCGCGTATTCCACCTGGACGATCCGAACGTCACCGATCTCGCCCGCCTGCACCATCGCGCGGGCCTGACGCACCATGGGATAGCCGGTGTAATTGTGGGTCAGTGCGAAAACCAGGCCCCGATCGCGGACCGCCCGCGCCAGATCGATTGCGTCCTCCAGGGTCGTTGTCATCGGCTTGTCGCAGATGACGTTGATCCCGGCATCGAGAAAAGCGCGGGATGCCGCATGATGGAGGTGATTGGGCGTGACGATGGCAACGACGTCGATACCGTCCGCGCGCGCCGCCTCGGCCGCCGCCATCTCCCGGAAACTCGCATAGGCACGATCCGGGCGTATCCTCAACTCGGCCGCGGACGATTTCGCCCGCACGGGATCGGAAGACAGCGCGCCGGCCACCAGTTCGTACCGATCGTCGAGTCGCGCGGCGATCCGGTGCACGCCACCGATGAACGCACCCTCACCGCCGCCGACCATACCCAGACGCAATCGTCGGCCTGCGCCATCGCCCGATCTCCCCATCGTCCTGCTCCTCATCGCCGTTCCGGACTGCCGGAAGCACGATAACTCCTGGCGCATCGTTTGTCCGATGCCGATGGGGACTGCCGCGGCGGATTGTCGAGGCTAC
>JAHELM010000215.1 GCA_024644185.1 Rhodospirillales bacterium
CATCAGCGAGGAATTTGCCGCGAACAGGCGCGGCTGGCGCCCGCCCGGCCTGGAATCGGCGGTGGGGAAGGCAGCCCGCACCTTGGCAACGGCGACTCCCTCGACGAGGCAATCGGCGAAGGGCGCGTAGCCAAGATCGTCGACTTGCGACTTCGGCTTTGCCGCGCGCAGGGCCTGGGCGAAAAGCGGGGTCAGGTTCTGTTCGACGTTGGACACGCAAGCGACTCCCAGGTCAGGCCCAAGGATTTCCGCATGGGCGCGGCTTGTCAAGTTTACCCCGAGGTGTCGTGGCGCCATGGCGCCATGACACCTTGACACCTTGGCGTCAATCCGCCGAGACCGGGCCGCCGTCCCGCGCCACCGCCCGCCAGCCGATGTCGCGGCGGCAGAAGCCGTCGGGCCAGTCGATGCGGTCGACCGCGGCATAGGCACGGCTCTGCGCCTCGGCGACGTTGCGCCCCAGCGCGGTCACCCCAAGCACCCGGCCGCCGGCGGATACAAGCCGCCCCTGGGCGTCGCGCGCCGTTCCGGCATGAAACACGGTGACGTTCCGGTCCGCCCCCTCGGCGGCCTCGATCCCCCCGATCGGGCTGCCCTTGGCATGGCTTCCGGGATAGCCCTTCGCCGCCATGACCACGGTCAGCGCCGCATCGTCGTACCAGCGCAGGTCGAAGGTTCCCAGCACGCCGTCGACGGTCGCCAACAGGGCCGACACGATGTCGGATTTCAGTCGCATCATCAGCACCTGGCATTCGGGGTCGCCGAACCGGACATTGTACTCGATCAGCTTCGGCCCCCCGGCCCCGATCATCAGCCCGGCGAACAGCACGCCGGTATAGGGCCTGCCCTCGGCCGCCATGCCGGCCACCGTCGGCCGGACGATGCGGTCCATGACCTCCTCCAGCAGCGCGGCGGTCATGACCGGGGCCGGCGAATAGGCGCCCATGCCGCCGGTATTCGGCCCCTGGTCGCCGTCGAACACCGCCTTGTGATCCTGCGCCGACGCCAGCGGCAAGGCGGCCTTGCCGTCGCACAGCGCAAATATGCTGACTTCCTCGCCGGACAGGAATTCCTCGATCACGATCTCGGCGCCGGCGGCTCCGAACTCGCCCCCGACCAGCGCATGCTCCGCCGCGGCCAGCGCCTCGTCCAGGGTCCGGGCCACGGTCACGCCCTTGCCGGCGGCCAGCCCGTCGGCCTTGACGACAATCGGCGCGCCGTGGCGGCGAATGAAGTCGCGGGCGGCGTCTATCTCGGTAAAGCGGCCATAACCGGCGGTCGGGATCGCGTGGCGAGCGCAAAAATCCTTCATGAAACCCTTCGAGCCTTCCATCTCGGCCGCCGCGGCGGTCGGACCGAAGGCCTTGATGCCGATTTCCCGCAGCCGGTCGACCAGGCCCAGAACCAGCGGCAGTTCCGGCCCGACCACCACCAGGTCGATCGCCTCGCGCCGCGCGAAATCCACCAACCCGCCGATGTCGTCGGCGGCGATGGCGACGCATTCGGCCTCTTTCGCGATCCCGGCATTGCCCGGCGCGCAAAACAGTTTCCGGCACAGCGGCGATCCGGCAATCGCCCAGCACAGCGCATGTTCGCGCCCACCCGACCCGACGACGAGAATTTTCATGTTGCGACGACCTTGATTCTGCTGTTCAGGCTTTTGCAAAGATGGTGCGAAGTCCTTATCATGGCGAGTCAGGAAACATGACCGATTTTTCGCCCCAGCCCTCCGGCAATGTCGCCGAGTTCACCGTCAGCGAGCTGAGCCAGGCGCTCAAGCGCACGGTTGAGGAAAATTATGCCTGGGTGCGGGTGCGCGGCGAGATCTCCGGATTCAAGCGCGCCAGTTCGGGCCATCTCTACATGGCGCTGAAGGATGCCGATGCGGTTCTCGACGCCGTTTGCTGGCGCGGCGCGGCCGGCAAGCTGTCGGTGGCGCCCGAGGACGGGATGGAGGTCATCGCCACCGGGCGGCTGACCACCTATCCCGGCCGGTCGAAATACCAGATCGTCATCGAGGCGATGGAACTGGCGGGCGAGGGCGCGCTGCTCAAGCTGCTCGAGGAGCGCCGGCGCAAGCTGACGGCCGAGGGGCTGTTCGACGCGTCGCGCAAGCGGCCGCTGCCCTTCCTGCCCGATGTCATCGGTGTCGTCACCTCGCCCACTGGGGCGGTGATCCGCGACATCCTGCACCGCCTGCGCGACCGCTTTCCGCGCCATGTGCTGGTGTGGCCGGTGCCGGTGCAGGGCGAGGCCGCGGCGGCCCAGGTGGCCGCGGCCATCGAGGGGTTCAACCGGTTGACGCCCGGCGGCCGGATCCCGCGGCCCGATCTGCTGATCGTGGCGCGCGGCGGCGGCAGCCTCGAGGATCTCTGGGCCTTCAACGAGGAAATCGTGGTGCGCGCCGCGGCGGCCTCGGAAATCCCGTTGATCTCCGCCGTTGGCCACGAGACCGATACGACGCTGATCGATTTCGCCGCCGACCGCCGGGCGCCGACGCCGACGGCGGCCGCCGAGATGGTGGTGCCGGTGCGCAGCGAGCTGCGTGCCGGCGTGCTGGATTCGGCGCGGCGGATGGTCGGTGCCACGTCCCGGCTGATCGCCGAGCGGCGGGTTCGCGTCGAGGGTCTGGCGCGCGGGCTGCCGACCCGCGATTCGATTCTGGCGGTTCCGGCGCAGCGTCTGGATTCGGCGACCGAGCGGCTGGCCGGCGCGGTGCGCGCGCTGCTGGGCGATCGCCGCCACGCCGTCGCCACGCTCGGCGCCGGGCTCAAGCATCCCCGGGAATTGCTCGCCGATCGCGCGGCGCGGGTGGCCACCGAAGGACGGCTGCTGGCCGGCGCGTGGTCGGTGCTGCTGCGGCGCGCGCAGGACCGGACAGCGACGCTGGCCGGACGGCTGTCGCTGCGCGGGGTCGAGCGGGGCGTCCGGGACGGGCGCCGCGGTCTTGCCGATCTGGCGCCGCGGCTTGCCCGCGCGGTCAATCGCGGGCTGGAGGACGACCGGGCGCGGCTCGACCGCGTCGCCGGCCTGCTGGAAAGTTTCTCGCCGCAGCGCGTGCTGGAACGCGGTTATGCCGCCGTGCTGGACGCCGCGACCGGCACGACGGTGATGGATGCCGCGGCCACCGTGCCGGGACAGCAGGTGGCGCTGCGGTTCCGCGATGGCGCGGTCGGGGCGGTGATCGCCGGACGGGCATCGCCGCCCGAGGCGAAACCAAAACCGGCGGCGGGCAAGAACGACAAGCGGCAAGGGAGTCTGTTGTGATCGGAATCAGGGCGGGTTTGGCGGTAATCCTCATGGCGGCACTGTCCGTGCTGGCGGCGCCGGGTCCGGCGAATGCCCGCGACCTGGTGGTTCTGGAGGGCAATTTCACCCAGGGCGGGCTGGTGCGTGGCCGCACCGATCCGAAGGCGGCGGTGGAACTGGACGGGCAACGGATCAGCGTTTCGCCGGACGGCATCTTCATCATCGGCTTCACCCGCGATGCGCCGGCGAAGGCGACCCTGAAGCTGCGCCTGGCCGATGGAACCGAGGAGGTGCAGGTGCTGGAGATCGCGCAGCGCCAATACGACATTCAGCGACTGGACGGCCTGCCCGACAAATACGTCACGCCGCCGCCCGAGGTGCTGGCGCGGATCGCCGCCGACAACGCCAAGATCGGTGCCGTGAAGAAGCTCGATACGCCGGAGACGTGGTTCGACAGCGGCTGGATCTGGCCGGCCGAGGGACGGATCAGCGGGGTCTACGGCAGCCAGCGGATTCTCAACGGCGAACCGCGGCAGCCGCATTACGGCGTCGACATGGCCGGTCCGGTCGGCACGCCGGTGATCGCCCCGGCGGACGGGCGCGTGGTTCTGGCGGAGACCGACATGTACTACACCGGCGGGACGATCTTCCTCGACCACGGGCACGGGCTGATGTCGGCCTTCCTGCATATGAGCGCGGTCGACGTGAAGGTGGGGCAGTTCATCCGGCGCGGCGAGCGGCTGGGCGCCGTCGGCGCCACGGGTCGCGTCACCGGCCCGCATCTCGACTGGCGCATGAACCTGTTCAGCGCCCGCATCGATCCGCAGCTTCTGGTGCCACCGCGCACGGCGGCGAACTAGGGCAATATCCGATCCGACGGAAGCGCAGCGGTTCCGTCGGATCGGATAAAATTGCCCGCCAATTCAAGAGGGCGATCAGCCGGCGCCGGCCGGCACCAGAACCTCGATCGCCGCCGGCACCAGAACCTCAATCGCCGCCGGCTCCACGGTTATCGTCACCGGCAGCGTGCCCAGCAGGTCGCCGTCGCTCTGCCACGGTTCGCCCGCGGGACCGAGGATGCGGATTCGCGTGGCCGGAACACCCTGCACATCCGGCAATTCGTGCAACCGCCCGCGCATCAGCGCCAGCCCGTAGCGCAGGGCGTTCCAGCGTCCGGCGCGCCGCATCGTCACCACCTGCAAGTCCGGTGCCGTCAGATCGGCATCCGGGGCGCAGAGATATTTGCCGCCATAGAGCCGTCCGTTGGCGACGATCACCGACGACGCTTCGCAGGGGGCGCCGTCGGCCTCGACCGTCAGCATGGTCCGTCCTCCAGCCAGCATCTCTTCAAGCCCCGCCAGGTAATAGGCGGCCTCGCCGAAAAGCTTCTTGAGCGCCGGCCGCACGCGCCGGATCGCCCGCGCATCGTAGCCGGCGCTGACCATCAGGCAGCACAGGCGGCCATTGGCGCGGGCCAGCGCAATTGCCTTGCGGCGGCCGCCAAGGATGGCGCGGGCGGCGCGCAGCGGGTCGTCGCCGACGCCGATCTCATGCGCCAGCACGTTGGAAGTGCCGAGCGGGACGATGCCCAGCGGCACGCCGCGGCCGGCCAGCCCGTTCACCACCTCGTTGATGGTGCCGTCGCCACCGGCGGCGATCACGGCATCGAATGTCCCGGCCTCGACATCGGCGGCGATCCGCGTGGCGTCGCCGCGGGCGGCGGTCTCGGCGACGGTGACCGCGCAGCCCGCTTCGCCAAGCGCCGCCAGCGCCTGGGCATAGCGCTGGGCGCGGCGTTGTCCGGCGGCGGGATTGCGGATGACGAGCAGGCGTTTCACGGTTCGCCCCCGATGCTCAATCCGGCCAGCGCCGGTGGACCCAGAACCATTGTTCCGGCCGGGCGCGCACCCAGCGCTCCAGCGTCTGGTTCATGGCCAGCATCAGTTCCGCCTGGTCGCGCTTGCGGTCGCCGGTCGCGGGCAGCGCCAGCGGTTGCTCCACGGTGACGCGATAGCGGGCGCCGGCGATCCGCTCGGCCCGCACCGGGATGA
>JAHELM010000216.1 GCA_024644185.1 Rhodospirillales bacterium
GTGCGACGGTCAGCGTTGCGCCGCGGATCCGGTATGGCGGAGGACGATCAGCGCGAAGCACAGCATCGATGCCAGGGACAACAGCGACCCCGGCGCCGCCACCTCGCCGACCTGAGTGCCGCCCGTCACGATCAGGGCAACACCGCCCAGCAAGGCGACCAGGCCGGCATTGGCAAGCCCGAACTGCGCCCACGCCAGGCGCCCTTCGGCCGCCGCCGGTACCGCGCCGAAGAACAGCGCATAGACCGCCATCGGGAACCAGCCCAGCAGCCCGAGATGTACGTGTATCGTGGTGAGGGTGAAATCCTGCGTCGCACCCATGAAGGTGCCCAATGTCAGGCCAGACACCCCATACAAGACGGCCAGCCGCCAGTAGAACCGTGAAATCCTGGGCATAGCACCATCCTTTCTGACGCCCGCGCGTGCAAGGGCGGGCATGCGGACGGAACTTTACACGCATTTGGCATGTGGTAGCCAATGCCCGATTTGCGTTTGCCCTGACCGTCACCTGTCGACCGGCACGAAATGCTGAACCCGCACGGGCACGGATGGGTCTCGATCTCCCTTACCGCTCCTCCTCAGCCATATCCTCGGCCTGTTCGGCGATCAGTGCGCTGGTGCCGGTTTCGGCCATGCGAACGCGGCGCCGTGTGGCGATGACGGTGATCGGCCAGGCCAGGGCGAGCGTCGCCGCGGCGGCAAGCGGCGGGATCGATGCGCCGAGGCCGGTGGCTGCGAGGTCCGGTGCGAACAGGCGCAGGTTTACCAGCGCAATGCTGGACGCTGCCAGCGCCGCCACCCCGGCGACCAGGCCGCAGGCGGTGCGGTACAGGGCGCGATCACGGTTGCCGGCGGCGTCGTGCAACAAGCCGCGCAGCCCCATGACGCCGACATAGAGTCCGGCCAGGATGCCAACCCCGTGCAGCGGATCGCCGCCGATGCCCACCAATTCGAACAGCCATTCCACCGAACGCTGCAGCGCATTCGCCCCGACCAGAACCAGCGCATAGATCCCGACAAATGCGGTCAGCCGGGCCCAGCGCGGCACGGGGAAGGGGGGAATGCGCTGGAACGCGCTATCGTCGATCGCGACGGGTTCGTTCATCTGGTGTCCTCCGCTGATTCCTCAGGTCCTCGACCGGTCCGAGATCACAGGATACACCACCATGAGACAGGGGAAACGGTCCCGGATATTGACGTGGCAATCGTTACGCTGAAGGCGGTTCCGGTGGCCGGCGCAGGGCGCGGAACAGGGTTCGACCATAGATTGCGGCGACGGCGATGGCGACCGCGAGCTGGATGGAGATGCGGATCGGGCTGGCCGCCTCCGCCATCGGGGCGATCAGATGCAGGGCGATGCGGGTCAGCGGGTCGGCCAGCAGGATGCAGGCGCCGGCACCCAGGCCCAACGCCACCAGCCGCAATCCCTGTGCCTCCGCCACGTCGCGACGCAGCAGCAGGGCCAGAAGCGCCAGCCCGGCTGGCAGGAAGGCGAGGTCGTTATAGGCCACCGGCCCGGAGCCGGGCAGAATCAGCCCGGCGCTGTCCAGCGCCGCCTGGATGCCGGCGCCGCCGGCGGTGAAGCTGGCCCTGGCCAGCACGATCCCCGCCAGGATCGCCGCGATCCGCAGGATTTCACCGCCGCGGTTTTTCGACTCGCCGTCCATGCCCTGTCCCATCGTTGCTTGTTCCGGCCCAGTATCCCTACGTGCGCCCAGTATCCCAATGTGCGCCCAGTATCCCAATGTGCGCCCAGTATCCCAATGTGCGATTGCGTATTCGTTAAGAACCGCCCGCGCGGGACTCCGCCATGCCGATCGATATTCGCGCGAACTCTTGCGCGGATATTCTACCCGTGGGATATTCCATGCCGGAATGGGACAGCGATCAAGGGACCAAACGAAATTGCGCAAGGATACGCTGTTGTTACGGAGGATCGCCGCGCGCATCGCCCGCCGTCCGGCGGAAGCTCTGGTGCCGAGCGACAGCCTGCGCGGCGTTCTGGGCCTCGACACACTGGATCTGCTTCGCCTCGTTGCCGAGGCCGAGGATGCCTATGGCGTTACGCTTGGCGATGACACGCTCGCCGGATTGGTCAGTTGGGGCGATCTGGTGGCTGCGTTCGGGATCGAGGGCTGAAGGGTAGCGGACCCTGGCGCCGCGAATCGCCGGTAACGCAGGAAATTCTCCACCGCCGCGACGGTTTCCGGCTGGTCCATGGCGAAGGTATGGGCGCTGTGTACCTGCACCCAATCCGCCGCGCCGTCCAGACGGGTTTCGGCGATGCGCACCAGCAGGTCGTCGTCGCCTGGCAGGAACGGGTTGTAGCCGATGCCGCCCCGGCCCGCCGCGACGATGCCGATGGGCAGGTCCGGCACCGGCAACCGGCGTGCCGAGGCGGCGGTCGCCGCCAGCAGGCCGGGTCCGAGGATCAGATTGATCGGCGGCACGTATTGCAGCGCATCGGCGATGGCCGCGCCCTGGTTCGGCGGGGCGATCATCACCGCGCCGTCGACCGCGATGCGGTGGCGCCATTCGGCATCGCGCGACAACAGCTCGCGCACCAGCAAACCGCCCAGGCTGTGGGTGACGAAAGAAATCCGGTCGACGCCCTCGAGATCGCCGATCAGCGCCTCGATCCGGTCCGCATTCGCCGGCAGCCCGCGCCGCGTGCTGGGATAGCCGATGGAGGCCACCTGCCAGCCGTCGGCGCGCAGGGCCGATTCCAGACCCGTCATGCTGTCGCGCGACCGCCCCAGACCATGCAGAAGCACCACCAGATGACCGCGATACGGCGCGATCCCGAACTCCCCGCGCATCCGTTCGAACGCCACGCGGCAGGTCTCGTATCGCCCCCAGCAGCGCCGGATATTCGCCGGGTCCAGCAGCCGCGCATGTCCGGTCAGCACGTTTTCCTGCAGGCGCCAGCCGCCGTACAAATAGCGATCCGCCCAGAACTGCAAGCCACCCAGCGTCGGCAGCGCAAGATTGGGCAGATGCCGCGCCGAGACCGCCGGCGCGCTGCCGTCGGTCAGAATCAGGACAAGCACCGCCGCCGCCACGCCAAGGCGTCCAATCCGCCACAGTCCCCGCCATTCCCGCATTGGAATCCACTCCCAATCGCCGCGTCACGTGATTGAACAATGTTCAATTAATCACCGCTTGTCAAGCCGCGCCGTTGCCGCCGCCGGCGTTGTCGTGCCATCCTGCGGGAATGGAGACTCCCGCGCATGTGCCGCTGCGGCGGCGGCTGGGTTTGCCGCTTCTGGTCCTCTACGGGCTTGGCACTACTATCGGCGCCGGAATCTTCGTGCTGGTCGGTAAGATCGCCGGCCATGCCGGGATGTGGGCGCCGGTGTCCTTCCTGGTGGCGGCACTGCTGGCTGGGTTTACCGCCTTCAGTTTCGCCGAGCTTGTCGGCCGTCATCCGAAAAGCGCCGGCGAGGCGATTTACGTGCGCGAGGGCTTTGCGTCCGAGACACTGGGCCTCGTCGTCGGGCTGATGGTGGCGGTATCGGGGATCGTGTCCGCGGCCACCATCGTCAACGGCGCGGTGGGCTATCTGCAGCAGTTCGTTGCCGTGCCCGGGCCGCTGGCGCAGGTTGGCATGGTGCTCCTGCTGGCGGCGCTGTGCGCCTGGGGTATCGGCGAATCGGTGACCGCGGCGGCGGTGTTCACGGTGCTGGAGGTCGGTGCGCTGGTGCTGGTGATCTGGTCGGCCAGTGGCAGTCTGGCCACGATTCCCTCACGACTGGACGAGTTGCTGCCGCCGTTCGAGGGCATGGCCTGGACCGGTATTCTTGCCGGGGCGATGCTGGCCTTCTATGCCTTCCTCGGTTTCGAGGATCTGGTCAATGTCGCCGAGGAAACCCGCGACGTGGTCCGCACCATGCCGGCCGCCATCTTCCTGACCCTGGGCGTCACGGCGGCGCTGTACGGGCTGGTGGCGCTGGCCGCGGTGCTGACCGTGCCGCCGCCGGAACTGGCCGCCAGCGAGGCACCGCTGGCGCTCATCTACCAGCGCGGCGGCGGCGAGCCGCGGATGATCGGCGGCATCGCCGTCGTTGCCGTGCTGAACGGGGCGCTGATCCAGATGATCATGGGGTCGCGCGTGCTGTTCGGTCTGGCCGACCAGGGCTGGCTGCCGAGGGCGCTGGCCCGGGTGCATCCGCGGACGCAAACGCCCCTGGTGGTGACGGGCGTGGTGGCGGCGGTCGTGCTGGCGCTGGCAATGTTCTTCCCGCTGGAGCGGTTGGCCGAGGTGACCTCGACCATCGTGCTGCTGGTATTCGTCATGGTGAACCTGTCGCTGGTCCTGATCCGCCGCCGGGGGACGCCGGCGCCGGCGGGTGTCCGGACCTGGCCGATCTGGATTCCCGCCACCGGCGCCGTGGTCAGCCTTGCCTTCCTGCTGGCGCAACTGCTGCGCTGAGGAAACCTGGCCGCTTCCCCTTGTCGGCGGGCGGCGGCGGGCCTAGCTTGTGTGCCGAATCGACACTGGAGGGGTTGGAATGCGGATACGGCTGGATGCGTTGCGGGCGGAACTGGCGAAGCAGGGGTTGGACGGGTTCGTTGTGCCGCATGCCGACGAATTCCAGAACGAATACCTGCCGACGTCGGCCGAGCGGCTGGCCTGGCTTACCGGCTTCACCGGGTCGGCCGGCATGGCGGTGGTGCTGCGCGACCGGGCGGCGGTGTTCAGCGACGGCCGCTATACGTTGCAGATCCGCGACGAGGTCAGCGGCGACCTGTGGGACATCCGCCACATCGTCGATCAACCGCCCGGGGACTGGATTGCCGAACATCTGCCCGAGAGCGGGCGGCTGGGTTACGATGCGTGGCTGCACACCGAATCCGGCCTGGAGGTGCTGCGCAAGGCGGTGGAAAAGCGGCACGGCACGCTGGTCGCCGTCGAGCGGAATCCGCTGGACGCCGACTGGGCCGACCGGCCGCGTCCGCCGGCCGCGAAGGTGTCGATCCATGACGAGACCTTTGCCGGCGAATCGTCTGCCGCCAAGCGCCGGCGCATCGGCGCGGCCCTGGCCGAGAAGGGCGCCGATACGGCGGTTCTTACCGCGCCGGATTCGATCGCCTGGCTGCTGAACCTGCGCGGGGGCGACGTGGACCATACGCCGCTGCCGCTGTCCTTCGCCATTCTCTACGCCGACGGCCGCGCCGAATGGTTCGTCGATCCGGCGAAGACCGGGCCGGACCTGGCGGCGCATCTGGGAACGGAGGTGACGATCCGCGGTCAGGACGAGTTTGAGCCGGCGCTGTGG
>JAHELM010000217.1 GCA_024644185.1 Rhodospirillales bacterium
GCACCAGGGGCCGTCCCTCGACCGCGCTTTCGACGATCGCCCGCACCATGTTGCTGGGAATCGCGAAACCGATTCCCAGCGAGCCGCCGCTCTTCGAAAAGATCGCGGTATTGATGCCCACCAAGCCGCCATTCATGCCGACCAAGGCGCCCCCGGAATTTCCCGGATTGACCGCCGCGTCGGTCTGGATGAAGAAGCGGTAATCGGCAACACCCACCTGGGTGCGGGCCAGCGCCGAAACAATGCCGCTGGTTACCGTCTGGCCGACACCGAACGGATTGCCGATGGCCAGCACCAGGTCGCCGACCTGCAATCCGTCGGAATCGTCAAATTCCAGATGCGGCAGGGTCTCGCCCCCGGTGTCGATACGCAGCACCGCGACGTCGGTACGGCTGTCGGCCAGGACAATTTCGGCAACGAATTCTCGGCGGTCGGACAGCACGACCTTGATCTCCTCCGCGCCGCCGATCACATGGTTGTTGGTCACCACGATTCCGTCGCCGCGAACCAGCACGCCAGATCCCAGGGAGTTCTGGATGCGTTCCCGTGGCGCGCCGCCGAAGGGCAGATCCTCGCCGAAGAACCGCCGGAACAGCGGATCGTCGAACAGCGGCGAGGCGGGCCGCTGCTTGACTGTCTTTTGCGCGTAGATGTTGACGACGGCGGGTGCGGTCGACCGCACCAGGGGGGCGAATGACAGTGTAATCTGCTGGCGGCTATCGGGGATCGTGCCCTCGGCCCGGGCAACACCGGGCGCCAGCAGCGCAATCATGGCCACCGCCAGAACCACGGTCCGCCAGCAGCATGTATCCATGTGTTGTCGCATCGCTGAAACTTAAGGGGCCGGCGCGACAACCTCAAGCTCCAGCCGCCATCGGGCGCTCGAACAAGGTGCGGCCTGCCAAAAGACAAGGGGGGCAGCTGCTGGCCACCCCCCCGGAAATCACGAATTTTTCGGCTGACCGGTTATTCCGCGGTCGCCTCTTCGGTATCGCCGCCCTGCACCGGACCCGAATCGAGGCCCTTGGCCGCGGTGTCGCGGTCGACGAATTCAATTACGGCCATCGGCGCGGCATCGCCAAAGCGATGCCCGGCCTTCAGAACGCGGATGTAGCCGCCCGGTCGGTCCGCATAGCGCGACGCCAGGGTATCGAACAGCTTCCTTGTCATGCCGTTATCGCGCAGCATGGCATAGGCCTGACGGCGAGCATGCAGGCTGCCGCGCTTGCCCAGCGTCACCAGTTTTTCCACCACCGGGCGGAGTTCCTTCGCCTTCGGCAGCGTTGTCTTGATCTGTTCGTGCTTAATCAGCGCGTTGGCCATATTGGCCAACATCGCCTGACGATGCTGGCTGGTACGGTTCAGCTTGCGGCCGCTCATTCCATGTCGCATTGCGACGCTCCCTCACTAAATCCTTGACGTTATTGCGCCGCGGTCAGTACGGCTCGTCCAGCCGACGCGCCATTTCCTCGATATTTTCCGGCGGCCAGTTGGGAATTTCCATGCCGAGATGCAGTCCCATCTGGGCCAGAACCTCTTTGATCTCGTTGAGCGACTTGCGGCCGAAATTCGGGGTCCGCAGCATCTCCTGTTCGGTCTTTTGAACCAGATCACCGATATAAACGATGTTGTCGTTCTTGAGGCAGTTCGCCGAACGGACCGAAAGTTCCAGTTCGTCGACCTTGCGCAGCAGGTTCTTGTTGAAGGGCAGCTCGGACGGCCGCTCCTCCGAAACACGAGCCTGCGGCTCCTCGAAATTGATGAACATCTGCAACTGGTCCTGCAGGATACGCGCGGCGAGCGCCACCGCATCCTCGGGCGTCACCGAGCCATCGGTCTCAAGCGACATCGACAGCTTGTCGTAATCGGTAACCTGCCCGACGCGGGTGTTCTCGACCTTGTAGGACACCTTGCGAATCGGGCTGTACAGCGCATCGATGGGGATCATGCCGATTGGCGCGTCCTCCGGGCGGTTCTGAACCGCCGGCACATAGCCCTTGCCTGACTCCACGGTCATTTCCATCGACAGCTTGGCACCGTCGTCCAGGGTGCAGATCACCAGCCCCGGATCCATGATCTCGATATCATGGCCCACGTCGATCTGCCGCGCGGTGACTTCGCCGGGACCGGTCGCGGTCAGGCTCATCCGCTTCGGGCCATCGCCATGCATGCGCAGGCCCAGCGACTTGAGGTTCAGGACGATGTCCGTCACATCCTCGCGGACACCGGGAATCGACGAGAACTCGTGCAGCACGCCTTCGATCTGGATCGAGGTAATAGCCGCGCCCTGCAGGGACGACAGCAAGACCCGCCGCACCGCGTTGCCCAGCGTCAGGCCAAAGCCGCGTTCCAGCGGCTCGGCGATTACCGTTGCCATGCGCTTGGGATCGACTCCGGCGCCAATCTGCAACTTGCTCGGCTTGATCAGCGCCTGCCAGTTCTTCTGAATCACTGTCATAACCTCTCGGTCAATGCACGGGCCGCCACCCGGGACGGGCGGCGGCGCGTGTCTTTACTAGAGCAGCCAGATCTCCGGCGATCCGGCTGCGATCGCCTCGTTGCCGGAATCAGACCCGGCGACGCTTCGGCGGACGGCAGCCATTGTGCGGGATCGGCGTCACATCGCGGATCGCGGTAATGGTAAATCCGACTGACTGCAGCGCACGCAACGCCGACTCGCGACCCGAACCGGGTCCCTTGACCTCGACCTCGACCGTCTTCATGCCGTGTTCCATCGCCTTCCGACCGGCCTCCTCGGCCGCCATCTGGGCGGCGTAGGGGGTCGATTTCCGGCTGCCCTTGAACCCGCGGTTTCCCGCCGACGACCATGCGATCGCATTGCCCTGGGCATCGGTGATCGTGATCATCGTGTTGTTGAACGAGGCATTCACATGCGCCACGCCGGACGTGATGTTCTTCCGTTCGCGACGACGCGGACGCGCCGCATTGGTGGTCTGCTTGGCCATATCGCGTTACGCCTTCTTCTTTCCGGCAATCGCGCGTGCCTTGCCCTTGCGGGTACGCGCATTGGTGTGGGTTCGCTGGCCGTGCACCGGCAAGCCCTTGCGGTGCCGCAGGCCTCGGTAGCAACCGAGGTCGAGAAGCCGCTTGATGTTCATCGCCACGGTGCGGCGCAAATCGCCCTCGACCGTAAAGTCGCGATCGATCATCTCGCGTATCAGCGACGTTTCCTGCTCGGTCAGATCGTGCACGCGGCGCTCGGCCGGGATTTCACAAGTCTGACAGATTTCCTTGGCCTTGGTCCGACCAATGCCATGAATGTATGTAAGGGCGATTTCCACGCGCTTCTGCGTCGGGATATTCACGCCAGCAATGCGTGCCACGCTGCCTGCTCCTCGATTTCTATAAATTAGCCGCCGCCCAACCCGCGACGACACCCGGAACCCGGGCACACCATCGCTTCGGACCGTTAATGGACCGAAGCGGCCGGATTATAGGGCTATTCCGTCCGCTGTCAATCACTGTAGATGCTCCAACACTTCGTCGATCTGGCGCGTGACCTCTTCGATCGGCGCCATCCCGTCGACTTCCCGCAAAATACTCTGCCGCCGGTAGTGCGGCAGGATATCCGCGGTCATTTCGTGATACGCCGCCAGGCGTTGGCGTACCGTCTTTTCGTTGTCATCGGCACGGCGCCGGAACTCGGTGGAGCCGCACGCATCGCAGACGCCCGCCTGGCGCGGCTGCTTGTTCCTGTCGTGGTAGCCGGCGCCGCATTTCGCGCAAGCGTACCGTCCGGTAATTCGGTCGGTCAGAAGGTCGTCATCGACCTTCATTGCGATCACTGCGTCCAGCCGAATGCCCCGTTCCGCCAGTATCCGATCCAATTCCTGCGCCTGCTTCCGGGTGCGGGGAAAACCGTCGAGAACGAAGCCTGTGCCGATGGCGCCCCGGTCAAGCCGTTCAGCGACAAGTTTGACCACGATATCGTCCGGCATAAGCCGTCCCGCTTCAAGAACCCCTTTTGCCTGCTGCCCCAGCGCGCTGCCTGATGCGACCTGTTCACGTAACATATGGCCGGTCGAGAGCTGGACCATTCCCCGGGCCTTTTCCAGCCGTTCGGCCTGCGTTCCTTTTCCGGCGCCCGGCGGGCCCAGAAAAACGATATTCATCCACGTCTCCCACGCAGCTTGGTCTTCTTGATGAGCCCTTCATACTGGTGCGCAAGCATGTGAGCGTGAATTTGGCCGACGGTATCCATCGTGACGCTGACCACAATCAGCAGGCTGGTTCCGCCAAAATAGAACGGGACCTTGTACTGGGAAATCAGAATTTCCGGCAGGACGCAAATCGCCGACAGATACAGGGCGCCGATAACGGTCAGGCGGGTGAGCACGAAATCCAGATAATCCGCCGTGTTGTTGCCCGGCCGAATGCCCGGAATGAACCCGCCATACTTCTTGAGGTTGTCCGCGGTCTCCGCCGGATTGAACACGATCGCGGTATAGAAGAAGGCGAAAAACACGATCAGGGTGACATAGAGTGCGATGTAGCCGGGCTGACCATGCCCCAGAAATGCCGCGATATCGGTCAGGAAGGGCAGCCCCTGGGCGGCGCCAAACCCTGCGAACGTCGCCGGCAGCAGCAACAGCGAACTGGCAAAGATCGGCGGAATAACGCCGGCGGTGTTCAGCTTCATCGGCATATGCGACGATTCGCCGCCGAACATCCGGTTGCCGACCTGACGCTTTGGATACTGGACGATGATCCGGCGCTGGGCCCGCTCGATAAACACGATTACGGCGATCACGACCGCCGACATGACCAGCAGGAACAGAATCAATGCCGTCGGCAGTGCATTGGTGCGGCCCATCTCGAACGTCTTGGCCAGAGCGCTGGGCAGGTTCGCCACAATGCCGGAAAAGATGATCAGCGAGATGCCGTTGCCGACGCCACGCTCGGTGATCTGCTCACCCAGCCACATCAGGAACATCGTGCCGCCGACGATGGTGATCACCGTCGAAATCTCGAAAATCGGCCCCGGATTGATCACAACGCCGCCGCTGCGTTCCAGCCCGACCGCGATTCCATAGCCCTGGACCGTCGCCAGCACCACCGTCAGGTAACGGGTGTACTGGTTGATCTTCTTGCGTCCGGACTCGCCTTCCTTCTTCAGCTCTTCGAGCGACGGCACAACCGCCGTCATGAGCTGCATGATGATGGAGGCCGAAATATACGGCATCACGTTGAGCGCAAAAATCGTCATCCGGCGCAAAGCACCCCCGGCGAACATATCGAACATGCCGAGGATGCCCCC
>JAHELM010000218.1 GCA_024644185.1 Rhodospirillales bacterium
CCGAACACCTGGGCGAATTCGGCGCGATTGGCCGGGCGCCGCAGGGCCATGTCGACGAGAGACTTGTCGGAAAAGATCACATAGGCCGGCACGCCACGCTCATGCGCAAGTTCCAGGCGCTCATCCTTCAGGCGCTGCAGCAGGCGCTGCCCGTCCGCCGTCAAATCGCCGGCGCGGGAGGCGGCGGTGGATTTGCGGGTCCGGGCGCCACCGGCACGCGGCACCGCGTCGGCATGGAAGCGGAATTCCTCCGCGCCGCGCAGCAACCCCGCGCCGCGCTCGCCCAGCGACAGTCCGCCATGCCCCTGCACGTCGAGCGCCAGATAACCCCCGGCCACCAGTTGCCGGGCCATGGCATGCCATTCCGGCGGCTTGCGGCCGGCGCCGGCGCCGAAGACGGGCAACCGGTCATGCCCGGCGCTCGTCACCTTTTCGGTCGTCTTTCCGGTCACGATATCGACGATATGCGCGGCACCGTAGCGCTGCCCGGTCTTTTGCACCGCCTCCAGCAGCATTTGCGCGTCGGCCGTTGCGCCCACCGTCGGCACCGGGTTCAGGCAGACATCGCAATTGCCGCAGGGGCCGGACTCCTCGCCGAAATAGGTCAGCAGCGCGCGCCGCCGGCATTCCGCCGATTCGCAATAGGACAACAGAGATTCCAGCCGCTTGTGCTCACGGCGCTTGCGTTCGGGCGACGAGTCCTCCTGCTCGATGAACAGGCGGCGCATGCGGATGTCGTCCAGCCCGTACAGCATCATCGTTTCGGCCGGTTCGCCGTCGCGCCCGGCGCGGCCGATCTCCTGGTAATAAGCCTCCGGGCTGCCCGGCAAATCGGTGTGGAAGACATAGCGGATGTCGGGTTTGTCGATGCCCATGCCGAAGGCGATGGTGGCGGCGATCACAAGGCCGGGTTCCGTCATGAAGCGGTCCTGCACGGCATTGCGCGCCGTCGCCTCCATGCCGGCGTGATAGGCAAGCGCGTTGTGTCCGGCATCGCGCAGCGCCTCCGCCGCCTCCTCGGTCTTGCGGCGCGACAGGCAATAGACGATGCCGCTCTGCCCGCGCCGCGATTCGGCATAGTCCAGCATCTGCCGCTTCCAGCCCTGCTTGGGCGCGACCGCCAGCGTCAGGTTCGGCCGGTCGAATCCGGTGACGATGGTGGTGACTTTGCCGCTGAATATCTTGGCGGCGATGTCGTCGCGGGTCGCCGGATCGGCCGTGGCGGTGAGCGCCACGATCGGCACCCCGGGAAACAGGCCGCGCAGCCGCCGCAGGCCTTCGTATTCCGGCCGGAATGCCGGGCCCCACTGCGAGATGCAATGCGCCTCGTCGATGGCGATCAGCGACGGTTTCAGCCGCGCCACGGCATCGAGCATGCGCTCCGTCATCAGCCGCTCCGGCGACAGATACAACAGCTTCACCGAACCCGACTGCACCTGCCGCCAGGTCGCCACGTTGTCGTCACGCGGGATCGAGGAATTGATGGTCGCGGCGGAAATGCCGCTCAGCCGCAGCCCGGCCACCTGGTTCTGCATCAGCGCCACCAGCGGCGAGACCACGATGGCGATGCCGTCGCTGAGCAGGGCGGGAATCTGGAAGCACAGGGATTTGCCCGACCCGGTCGGCATCACCGCCAGCACGTCGCCGCCGCGCAGCAGGGCCCCGATGGCCTTGTCCTGGCCGGTGCGGAAGCCGTCAAACCCGAAGGTCTCGCGCAGCACCGCAAGGGCGGCGCGATCCGGATCGTCACGGTGGGGGGAGGCGTTCGGCGGTGCGGTCATCGGCGGCGACATTAGAGCCTGCGACCCGGCCAGCGCAACCCCGCCGGCATCGCATGTCCGCACCGGTATCCGCAATTCAGCCGCCGAATGCGCCGGCGATGCGGTAGGTCATGAAGGCGGCGATATAGGCCAGCGTCAGCATGTAGGTGAACTGCACCGCGGGCCAGCGCCAGGAATTGGTCTCGCGCCGGGTCACCGCCAGGGTCGAGATGCACTGCGGGGCGAACACATACCAGGCCAGCATCGCCAGCGCGGTGCCAAGCGACCAGTGCGCCGCCAGCATGTCGGTCAGCACCCCGGCCGTCTCGGGCCCGGCGGCGACGGCATAGACCGTGCCCAGCCCGGCGACCGCCACCTCGCGCGCGGCGATGCCGACGACCAGCACCACGGCGATCTCCCAGGTAAAGCCGACCGGCGCCAGCAGCGGCTGAAGGGCATGGCCGATCATGCCGGCGAAGCTGTAGTGGATCGCCGGTTCGGTGGCGCCCACCGGCGCGCCGGGGACCGAACTGAGGAACCAGATCAGCAGCATCATCGACAGGATGATCGTGCCGGCGCGGCGCAGGAACAGGCGCGCGCGCTGCGCCACACCCATCAACACGTTCTTCGGGTCCGGCAGCTTGTAAGAGGGCAATTCCATGATGAAATGGTCGGCCGCGCCGCGCCAGACCAGCCGGCGCATTACGAAGGCGACGGCGAAGGCGCTGACGATTCCCGCGGCGTAGAGCCCGAACATTACCAGGCCCTGCAGGTTGACCATACCGGCCACCTGCTGGCGCGGCACGAAGGCGGAGATCAGCAGGGTGTAGACGGGAAGCCGCGCCGAACAGGTCATCAGCGGCGCGATCAGGATGGTGACCAGCCGGTCGCGGCGGCTGTCGATTACCCGCGCCGCCATGATGCCGGGGATCGCGCAGGCGAAGCTGGACAGCAGCGGGATGAAGGCGCGGCCATGCAGCCCGGCATAGCCCATGACCCGGTCCATCAGGAAGGCCGCGCGCGGCATGTATCCCAGGTCTTCCAGCAGGATGATGAAGAAGAACAGGATCATGATCTGCGGCAGGAAAACCAGCACGCTGCCGATGCCCGAGATCAGGCCGTCGGTCAGCAGGCTGCGCAACATGCCGTCAGGCAGGGTCGCGCGGAGCATCGCCGCGAGCGCGTCGAAGCCGCCGCCGATCAGGTCCGTCGCCGGCCCCGCCCAGGTGAATACCGCCTGAAACATCAGGAACAGGATCGCAAGAAGGATGGCGATACCGGCGGCCGGATGCAGCAGTACCCGATCGAGCCGGGCCGTCCATGTGTCGGGACGGGCCGGCGGCCGCACGCATGCGCCGAGGATGCGTTCGACCTCGCGGTGGGCGGCGCCGATTTCGGCCCGGGTCGGTTCGCGCCAGGTGGCGGCGGTGGCGGGCAGCGTTTCGCCTTCCGCCATCCGGTCGATCCGGTCGAGCAGGTTGGCGGTGCCGCCGCGGCGGACCGCGACGGCGGTCACCACCGGGACCTCCAGCTCGCGCGAGAGCATTTCCGTGTCGATGGCGATGCCGCGATGGCTGGCGATGTCGAACATGTTGAGCGCCAGCATGACCGGCCGGCCGACCTGTTTCAGTTCCAGCCGCAGCACCAGGCGCAAGTTGGTGGCATCGGCCACGCAGACCAGAAGGTCGGGCGGGATCTCGCCGTCCAGCCGGCCCAGTACCGCGTCGCGGGTTACCGCCTCGTCGGGGCTGCGCGCCCGCAGGCTGTAGGTGCCCGGCAGGTCCAGCACCCGGACCCTGTGGCCGCCGGGGGTGACGAAGGCGCCTTCCTTGCGCTCGACGGTGACGCCCGGGTAGTTCGCGACTTTCTGGCGGCTGCCGGTCAATGCATTGAACAGCGCCGTCTTGCCGCAGTTCGGATTGCCGACCAGCGCAATATGCGTGGGAATGGAGAGGGTGTCCGACATGCTCAGTTCCTGCCGACAACCGTGGCGACCCGGACCAGAATCGCCTCCGCATCCCGGCGTCGCAACGCCACCCGCATGTCGTCCAGCTTCACGGCGATCGGGTCCTGCCGGATGAAGCCCTCATGGATGATTTCGACCGATGCCCCCTCGACGAAGCCCATCTCCAGCAACCGCCGCTCAAGTTCCATCACGGCTTCGTCGCAGGGTTCACCGTCCGCCGCCCCCACCCGCAGCACGGTTCCGCGCAACCCCCTGGCGCCCCGACCCAGACTTATGCATGGGGCGGTGTCGCCGTCCTGGGCTGACGCGGTGAATTCGCTTCGGTACATCGGGGCACTCCGTGAATGGTTCACCCCTTTTACCGCAAATGAGAATGATTCGCATTTACGAAAGTGCCCGTTGGATGCGGCGAATTGCCGCGGGGAAGGCGCCCGCCGCCGCCGTCACATCATCGGTTCCGGCGCGCTGTCGTCGGTCAGCAGCGGCCAGTCGCCGCCAGGCAACTGGTAGTGCCACCATTCGCTGTCGATATGTCGCCAGCCCGACGCCGCCATCAGCCCCAGCAGCAGGAAGCGGTTGGCCTGCGCCGCCACCGGCACGGCGGTCGAGGCGTGATAGGATTCCAGGCAGAAGGCGTCGAAGCCGGTACCCATGTCCAGATGCCGGCCGGTCGCCGCATCCGCCAGCGTCAGATCCACCGCCACGCCGCGCGTATGGTTCGATCCCACCGCCGGATCGGCCACCTGCGCCGGGTCCGGGTTGAACGCCCACAGCACCTCCTGCGCCTTCTGTGGCCGGAAGGCGTCGAACACCACGATGCGGTATCCCAGCGGCCGGGCCAGCGCCACGGCGCGCATCAGCGCGTCATGCGCCTCGCGCCGCAGGCAGCAGACCGGGCGGCGGTAGATCGGCTTCCCGGTGACGTTTTCGGCGGTGGCATAGGTCAGATCGACGGTCACATCGTCGCGCGCCGGGTCGATCGCGACCAGCGGCAATCTGGTGAAACGGTCTGCTTTCATGGGTCTCCCCCCGTGTTCACTCGAAGTCGATGAACCGGCCGACGACGGCCCGGTCGTATCCCTTGCTGGCGACCAGCAATTGCTGCGTATAGGCCGACAGATCGCCGCTGTCGGCCAGCGCGGCGGTATCGATGGTCTCGACGATGCGGCCGCGATTCATGATCGCCACGGTTTCGCACATATGCGCGACCACGGCCAGGTTGTGGCTGACCATGACATAGGTCAGCCCCAGCCGTTGCCGCAGATCGCCCAGCAGGTTCAGGATTTCCGCCTGGATGGACACATCCAGCGCCGAGGTCGGTTCGTCGAGCAAAAGCAGCCGCGGCTCCAGGATCAGCGCGCGGGCGATCGCCACGCGCTGCCGCTGACCGCCGGAAAGCTGGTGCGGATAGCGGAAGCGGAACGAACTGTCCAGCCCGACCTGTTCCAGCGCCTGCACGACCCTGCCCTCGATATCGCCCAGCCGGTGTACCGCCACCGGCTCGGACAGGATGC
Organism: Rhodospirillales bacterium; assembly: GCA_024644185.1. Classification (GTDB taxonomy): domain Bacteria; phylum Pseudomonadota; class Alphaproteobacteria; order UBA8366; family JADFVY01; genus JAHELM01. The sequence goes on from JAHELM010000218.1 coordinate 5,241, forward strand.
GGTGGATGGTGTGGCGCGGGTGCAGCGACCCGTAC
>JAHELM010000219.1 GCA_024644185.1 Rhodospirillales bacterium
GCCGCGCTCGGCCGGCTGATGGCGGCGCGCGAAACCGGGGAATGATCTTGCGCGCGAAGGTCGCCGGCGTTACGGTCCGCGCGATTTTTCGGCTAACGAGGACAGACGCATGAGCGGTGGCGATCCCCGCGTGAAGACGCGTATCCGGACGACCCAGGCGGTGGCGGCCCTGCTGCTGCTGGGATTGCTGGTGGCGGCGCCGGTCTGGGGCCGGCACGGGCCGGTGCCGGAAATCCTGCGCTGGACCGGTTATCTCGGGCTGATTGTCGGCGTCATGGGACGGGTCTGGTGCTCGGCCTATATCGGCGGCCGCAAAAGCCAGCTGGTGATCGATGTCGGCCCCTATTCGATGACCCGCAACCCGCTCTACGTCTTCAGCTTCATCGGCGTGGTCGGCCTCGGCCTGGTGTCGGGGATGCTGTCGCTGACGCTGGTGCTGGCCGTGGCCTTCGCGCTGTATTACCGGGGCGTCGTGCTGGGCGAGGAGGTTTTCCTGACCGAGCGCCACGGCGAGGCCTTCTCCGACTACATGCGCCGCGTGCCACGCTGGTTCCCCAGTTTCGCCGCCTATCGCGAGGCGACCGAGCCCATGGGCCTGCCGCGCAATGTGCTGATCACCATCGTCGAGACCTCGAACTTCCTGCTGGCTCTGCCGCTGTTCGCGCTGATCGCCTGGCTGCAGCATTCGGGCGCGCTGCCGGTTCTGCTGCGTCTGCCGTGAGCACGGCGGATCTCTCCGCCCCGGCCGGCCGCGCCGCGATCCTCGGCCTGGTCGCGGTGGTTGCCGCCTATGTCGGCTGGGGCGTCTCGCCGCTCTACTGGAAGCATCTGGTCCATGTCGACGCGGCCGAAACGCTGGCGCAGCGCTACCTGTGGACCTTGCCCTTCACCGCGCTGGCGGTCACCACGATGGGGCTGTGGGGCGACGTGCGCCGGCTGATCGTGGGCCCGCGCCGCAATGTCGGCCTGCTCTGCCTCAGCGCCACGGCGCTGGCGCTCAATTCCGGAACCTATATCTGGGCGGTCAACCATGACCGGGTGATCGAAGCCAGTCTGGGCTATTTTCTGACGCCGCTGCTGACCGTGCTGTTCGGGTTGCTGGTGTTCGGCGAACGCCTGCGGGCCTGGCAATGGGCCGCGGTGGCGCTGGCACTGGCCGGCGTCGTCAACCAGATCGTGGCGCATGGCGTGTTTCCCTGGGTCGGACTGCTGGTTGGCGGCAGCTTCGCCACCTATGCCGGGGTGCGCAAGATGGTGCCGGCCGGCGCGATTGCCGGATTCTTCGTCGAGACCGCGGTGATCGCGCCGGTCGCGGCGATCTATCTGACCGCGCTGGTGCAATCGGACGGCACCGCCTTCGGCCATGTCGACCGGCTGACCGACATGTTGCTGATCGGCGGCGGGGTGGTGACGGCGGTGCCGCTGCTGGCCTATGCCATCGGCGGCCGCGGGCAGACATTGTCCACGCTCGGCCTGCTGTTCTACATTAACCCGACCTGTCAGTTCCTGGTCGGCGTCCTCGTCATCGGCGAGCCGGTGACGGTGGAACAGGCGCTCAGCTTCGCGCTGATCTGGGCCGGGCTGGCGATCTACACGGCGGAAGGCCGCTATCGTACCCGCCGGATCGCGCCGGTGTCATAGCGGGAACCCTGAACCGAAGCGGAACACGGAGACACGGCGATGAACTTCCATTCCATGCTGGCGGCCCGCGCGGCCGAGGGGCGACCGGTTCGCGTCGGGCTGATCGGCGGCGGCAAGTTCGGGTCGATGTTCCTGTCGCAGGCGCGGCGTGTCGCCGGCTTCCATATCCTCGGCATCGCCGATCTCGATCCGGGCCGCGCGCGCGCGAACCTGCAGCGCATCGGCTGGGAGGCCGAGCGTTACGCCGCGCCGTCCTTCGCGGCGGCGCTGAAATCGGGGTCGACTCATATCACCGACGATGCCGCGAAGCTGATCGCCGCCGACGGGCTGGACGTGGTGATCGACGCCACCGGGAACCCGGCCGCCGGAATCCGGCATGTTCTGCTGGCCTGCGAGTACCGCCGGCATATCGTCATGGTCAATGTGGAGGCCGACGCGCTGGCCGGGCCGCTGCTGGCGCAAAGGGCGCGCGCGGCGGGCATCGTCTATTCCCTGGCCTATGGCGACCAGCCGGCGCTGATCGCCGAACAGGTGGACTGGGCCCGCACCTGCGGCTTCGAGGTGGTGGCCGCCGGCAAGGGCACGAAATACCTGCCGGAATACCATGCCTCCACCGACAAGACCGTCTGGGGCTATTACGGGATCGCCCCGGAGCGCGCGGCACAGGGCGGCATGAACGCCAAGATGTTCAACTCTTTCCTCGACGGCACCAAGTCGGGCATCGAGATGGCCGCCGTCGCCAATGCCTGCGGGCTGGACTGCCCGCGCGACGGCCTGTCCTTTCCGCCGGTCGGCACGCAGCAGCTCGCCGCCGTGCTGAAGCCCAGGGAAGATGGCGGCATCCTGCAAGGGCGCGGCATGGTCGAGGTGATTTCCTGCCTGAACCGCGACGGCTCGCCGGTCGAGCGCGATCTGCGCTGGGGCGTCTACGTCACCTTCGCGGCCCAGGACGACTACGCCGCGCGCTGCTTTGCCGAATATGGACTGGTTACCGATGACTCGGGCCTCTACACCGCGATGTACAAACCCTGGCACCTGATCGGGCTGGAGCTCGGCATCTCGGTGGCCAGCGCCGCCCTGCGCGGCGAGCCGACAGGCGCCCCCACCGGGTGGCGCGGCGACGTGGTGGCGGTGGCCAAGCGCGACATGGCGGCGGGCGAGATGCTGGATGGCGAGGGCGGCTCCACCGTCTGGGGCAAACTGATGCCGGCGGCCGACAGCCTGGCGCTGGGCGGGCTGCCGATCGGGCTGGCCCATGGGGTGGCGCTGAAGACCCCGGTCAAGACCGGGCAGCCGTTGCGCTGGCGCGATGTCGGGATCGACGAGACCGATGCGGCCGTGCGCTTCCGCCGCGACATGGAAACCGCCCTGGCGCCGAAGGCGCGCGCCGCCGAATGAGGCCGGCCGCCATCGTGGCCGGCGGCCGGTGAACCGGACATGACGGAAGGGCCGCTTGTCGCCTATCGGGCGCTGCTGCGCGACGGCGTTCTGCAGCCCGACCCGATGCAGGAACTCGCCGCCGAGAAGCTGCAGGGCCTGTGCCGGGCGCTGGCCGGCTATGCGCCGTCGGGCGGCGCTTCCGGCTGGAAGGCGACGCTGGGCCTGGCGCGCCGCCGGGACGACCCGCCGCAGGGTCTGTACATCTACGGGCCGGTCGGGCGCGGCAAGTCGATGCTGATGGATCTGTTCGTCCGCGCGGTCCCGCTGGCGGCCAAGCGGCGCGTCCATTTTCATCCGTTCATGATCGAGGTGCATGACGCCTTGCACCGCCGCCGCAGGATGCGGAAGGAATCGGCGGCGCGCGAGGACCCGATTGCCCTGGTGGCCGACGAAATCGCCGCCGGGGCATCCCTGCTGTGTTTCGACGAGCTGGAGGTTCGCGACATCGCCGATGCGATGATCCTGGGCCGGCTGTTCGAGGCGCTGCTCGCGCGCGGCGTGGTGCTGGTCTGTACCTCCAACACGCCGCCCGACGAGCTGTACAAGGGCGGGCTGCAGCGCGCGCTGTTCCTGCCTTTCATTGAGATCATCAAGCAGAGGCTGGATCTGCTCGAATTGACGTCACAAAAAGACTACCGCCAGGCCCTTCTCGAGGGCCGCGAAGTCTGGCATACGCCGTTGGGCGCGCCGGCGACGGCTGCGCTTGACCGGCTGTTCGCCGATCTGACTGACGGGGTGGCGCCGCTTGGCGAGGAATTGCTGGTGAAGTCCCGAAAGGTGAAGGTTCCGGCCGCCGCCCGCGGCATCGCGCGGTTCCATTTCGACGATCTCTGCCGCGCCGCCCTGGGCGCCGAGGACTACCTGGCTATCGCCCGCCATTACCGCATGGTCATGATCGACGGCATCCCGGCGATGGACGAGGCCATGCGCAATGAGACACGCCGTTACATCACCCTGATCGACGCGCTGTACGAAAGCCATACCCGCATCGCCGCCACCGCCGCGGCAGCGCCGGAAGACCTCGTCACCGGAAGAACGCACGCCCACGAATACCAGCGCACCGCCAGCCGGTTGGCGGAGATGCGCTCGGCGGGATGGGGCGCGGCCGACATTTAGCGCGAACTGCGCCTTTAACGGTATCTTAGGACGACATCCGCAACCATATAACGATAATCGGCTGCCCTACCCGAGCGGCGCGAAAAAAACGAATATGGGAAGGACTGGATCGATGACGCCCGCATTCCATTTGCTGTTGCCATTCAGGCGGCGAACTCGAACCAGCTCGATCATTGGCGTCTTTGCCCTCGCCGGAATGCTCGGCTGGGCATTTTTCGTTTTCGATCCCGACCTTCTGTCAGGCGTCGACCTGACGGTCGTGGGCCTGTTGTATTTCGTTCTTGTCGCGCGGGAGGCGATCCCTCTGCTCAGGCCCGGGATCTCCCGCGGCGAGGGCCTTACCATGGATTCGGCCGGACTGACGCTGTCGCGCGACGGGAACGCCACCCAATGGCGATGGGACGAGGTTTACGACGTCCGGCTGCGCGGCCGCTTCCATCCCGCAAGGCTGATCCATGGGCGGTTCGTGACTTTTCGCGCACCAAAGGACGGTCGTCGCAGGATCGTAAATTCCTGGAAGGAAAGACTCTTCGCACTGGGCCGGTACGTGGTCATCGCGGACGATTATCCCAGCCGCGCTGACGACATCTTCCGGCAGATCGAGCATTACCGCACAAGTTCGACCGCTGGCATGCGCCCGCCACGGCCGCTCGATCCGCTCTGGAGCTACCGCAAGGACTGCAAAGAGGCCAAATTCTGGCGGCTCGCGCTCGTTGTTATTAGCCCTTTCCTGGGCGTCGTCGTCGCCATGGCCTTGGTCGGTGACCCGGCTACCGTCAAGAAATTCCTGGAATCCCCGTTTCCGCTCGGTTTTGGAATCGGCTTCGGCGTGATCTTGCCAGGGATGATCCTGCTCCAGTACGGCGGGGAAGCGCGCCAGGACAACATGATCGCCGCCAGCGCCGGAGGTCTGGCTACCGCGCACAAAATCCAACGGCGACTGTGGTTATGGCGGGACATTCTGGACATGCGGGTGTGGCAATCCTCAAGCTGCGGAGAAGACGGCTTTACGACACGGATTTTGAGTTTCCGGGCAACCCATGATGGGAGTAATCCGGGCAAGGAGCCGAAGCAGGGC
>JAHELM010000220.1 GCA_024644185.1 Rhodospirillales bacterium
CGCTCGCCGATCGTACCGTGCATGGAGAGAATCCTCGCCCGCCGAAAGCGAGACTAGCCCAAGACGGCGAGGCATGCAGCTTTCCCGTTTGCTCCGGCGGGCCGGCATCGGCATAGTCCCCCGCATGACGCAACCGGATGTCCCCGCCATCTTCGATCCGCGCCTGGTCCGTGCCCATCGCGACCGCGCGGCGGCCGGGCTGGACAGACACGATTTCCTGTATCGCGAGATCGCCGATCGCCTTGCCGACCGGTTGCTGGACGTCACCCGGCGCTTCCCCCTGGCCCTCGATCTGGGCTGCCATGCCGGCGAGTTCGGCCAGGTGGCGGGCGATCGCGGCGGCATCGAATTTCTCGTTCATTGCGACCCGTCGCCGGCCATGGCCCACCGCGCGGGCAGCGCGGTTCATAAAGATGTCGCGGGCAGCGCGGTTCATAAGGATTATGCGGCCGGCGCGGCCGTCGCGGCGGAGGCCGCGGCCCTGCCCTTCGCGCCCGGAAGGTTCGACCTGGTGGTCAGCAATCTCTCGCTGCACTGGGTCAACGACCTTCCCGGCGCGCTGCTGCAGATCCGCGCCGCGCTGAAGCCGGACGGGCTGTTCCTGGCGGCGCTGCCGGGCGGCGGCACGCTGGGCGAGTTGCGCGCGGTCCTGACCGAGGCGGAAGTGGAGATAACCGGGGGCGCCAGCCCGCGAATCGCCCCCTTCATCGACCCGCGCGACGCCGGCGCCCTGCTGCAGCGGGCCGGCTTCGGCCTGCCGGTGGTGGACACCGACACCATTACCGTGCGCTACGAGAACGCAATGCGGCTGATGGCCGATCTGCGCGGCATGGGCGAAAGCAACGCGCTGGCCGGAATGCGGCGCGGGTTTACCCGCCGCGACGTGCTGCTGCGCGCCGCGGAGCTCTATCGGAGCCGCTATTCGGGCCCCGACGGACGGGTGACGGCGAGTTTCCAGATCGTCTATCTGACCGGCTGGGCGCCGGACCCGTCGCAGCAGGTGCCGCTGGCGCCGGGAAGCGCGACGGCAAGGCTGGGCGACCTGCTGAACCCCGACGCATTCAACGAAAATTAACGCCGATCGCCGACACTTGCGCCGCGCAAGACACTCGTGTCACCGACCACAGGACCCGGACTGAAATGCTCGCTGCCGAATCGAAACTGCCGATCTTTCGGACCGTGGCCAGGGTCTATGGGTTCATCGCCGCGCATCCGGCCGATCTGGCCCGGATCGGCTGGCTGCCCCTGTTGCTGCTGCTGGGCGCCGGGATCGGGCTGGACATCGCATCCGACGGCGACGCCGGCGGCGCGTCGACGCAATTCATCGGCAAGGTCGCGCTCGCCAGCCTGCTGCAGGGCGCGATCGGGGTCATCATGCTGGTTGCCTGGCACCGGCTGGTCATGCGCGACCATGCGCTTGCAGCCCCGGCGACAGCCGGAACGGCGCGGCGCGAAATCGGCTATTTCCTGCGCGTGCTGGGACTGTCGGTTCTGTTCCTGATCGTATTTCTGGCGGCCTTCATGGTGGCGGAAACCGTACTGATCGGCATCCATTGGGCGGTTACCGGCGGCGGCCAGCCGGCCGGCGGCGCGGATCCGTCCTCGGCCTATGTCCTGCTCGGCTTCATGGCGGTGCTCATCGGCCTGTTCCCGGCGTTCTACGTGACGCTTCGCCTGTCCCTGGTTCTGCCCGCCACGGCCGTGGATCGCGACAGCCATTTCGACCGCTCCTGGCGGGCCAGCCGCGGCAATGGCTGGCGCATGGTCATGGTGACCGTCCTGGCCATGCTGCCGGTGGAAGCGATCAATGCGGGCATCGCCTTCGCCGGCAAGTCGCTGCGGGATACACCGTGGCACCTGCCGGTGCTGGCGGCGGGCAGCGTGACCATGCTGGTGCTGATGGCTGTTCTCGGCACCGCGCTGTCAATCTGCTATGCCGCGCTGGCGGCCGCGGCACCGCCGCAATCGTTCACCCTTGCAACCCCGGTACCGGAATGAGCAAGACACCGATACGACTGCCCGTCGCGGCCACCGTCGCCGCCGCATGGCGAAGCGTGCTTTCCCGGCCCGGCGCGGCGCTGCGCGTCGCCTGGATGCCGGCGGCGCTGATCCTGGCGCTGCGAATCGGCGGCCTGATCGGCCGGGCGCAGGAACAGGGCGATTTCGCGGCCCAGATCGCCTTCACGTTCATCCTGTTCGCACTGATGGTTCTGATGCTGGTCGCCTGGCAGAGAATGGTGCTGTTCGGGCCCGACCAGCGCGCGGGGATATTGCCGCTGAGGCTCGGGCGCGCCGAGGTGAAGGCACTGGCGCATTTTCCGCTGGTTCTGGTGCTGCTGGTGCCGATGCAGGTTCTACCCCTGGTCGACTGGCTGGCGACGGCACCGTCGCCGGTCGGCGGCGGATTTCCGATGTGGCTGCCGTGGATCGGTTTTGCGGCTCTGATCTTCCCGGCGGGTCCCTGGCTGGCCCGCGCCACGCTGATGATCGCCGGGATCGCCGCCGCCGGCAATCGCCGTTCCGAATCCCTGGCGGCGACGGCCAACCGGATCTGGGCGGCCAGCACGGGCAATACGATTCGGATATTCCTGATCCTGATGGGGGCGGGTCTGCCGGTCGCCGTCGTCACCGAACTGTCCGGTTTGCTGGAGTCGAGGATATTCGACTTCCTGCCGGTCCTGCTGACGCCGCTCTATATCCTGGTGGTCGGCGGCGCGCTTGCCCATGCCTATGCCGGGCTTGGCGCGCTGAAGAACGCCGGCAAGACATGAGCGAGGACGCGCTTCCCGTCCGCGAGACGGTTGCCGAGGCATGGTGGTTACTGGCCTCGCGCAGCCAGGAAGCCGCGCGCCTGGCGCTGGTGCCGTTCCTGCTGTTCTTCGCGTTGCAGCGGCTGGATTCCTATGTCGATTCCGGCGAGGGCGCCATGCTGGAATGGTCGTTCATCTATACGGTGCTTTACGCCGCCCCGGCGGCGGTACTGCTGGTCCCGTGGTATCGGGCAATCCTCGGCGGAGAGGCCGCGCCGCTGCGCATTCCGGTGGAGACCTGGCGCCGCTTCCTGGTTCGCTGGCTGGCGCTGGAGGTCATGTTCTCCCTCGCCCTTCTGCCGCTGCACATGGCCGCGATCCGGATGCAGAACGGCGCCCCGGCGGCGACCGGGGCCATTCCGCTGACGGCGATCGCCATCGTCCCGCTGGCGGTCTATCTCTATTCCCGGTGCAGCCTGGCGCTGACCGCGGCCGCCATCGGCGCACCCGACGGCTTCCGCCAGTCGTGGCATCTGACCGAGGCCAATGGCTGGCGCATCGTCGGCGCGGCGATGCTGGCGATCGTACCCCTGTTCGCCGCCGGCATGATCCTCGATGCGCTGTTTCCCGAACATCCGTCGCCCCAGGTCGATTTCGCCAGATCGGCGCTGCTCGCCGGACTTGCCGCGGCAACCGAACTGATTGGCGCGACGGTAATGGCCGTGATCTTCCGCCGCCTGACCAGGGCGGGTTAAAGCCAGTCGCGCAGGATGGCGACCAGCGGGATATCCGCCGGCGGCATCGGATAGCCGGACAGGTCGCCGGCGCGCACCCATTTCAGGGTCTGGCCTTCCAGCGGGGTCACGATGCCCGTCCATTTGCGGCAGACATAGAGCGGCATCAGCAGATGGAAATCCTCGTAGGCGTGGCTGGCAAAGGTCAGCGGCGCCAGGCAGCTTGCCGCCGTGTCGATCGCCAGTTCCTCGCGCAATTCCCGGATCAGCGCGGCCTCGGGCGTTTCGCCGTCATGCACCTTGCCGCCGGGGAATTCCCACAGCCCGGCAAGCGGCTTACCTTCCGGCCGCCGGCCGATCAGCACGCGGCCATCGACGTCGATCAGGGCGACGGCGACGACCAGAACGATCCGCGTGGCGGTGGCGGTCATCGGTCGCCGCCCGCGGTGTCGGCGAACAGAATGACCTTGCGGATGGCGCCGGTGGAGGGGATCTCGCGCGTGCTCCGCCCGATCTCGGAGAAACCGAGCCGGGTCAGAACCCGGATCGAGGCCGCATTGTCGATGGCGGCGGTGGCGGTGAACTCGCGCGCGCCCAGGCTGGCGCGGGCGAAGCGGACCAGCCGCGCGGCGGCCTCGCTGGCATAGCCGCGGCCCCAGTCGGACCGGCCAACCCAGAATCCCAACTCGCCGCGCCGGCCGTTGTCGTGCAATCCGATCCCGACGCTGCCGATGAGCTGGCCCGGCGCATCGCGCAAGGCGATCGCCAGGTCGAAGCCATGCCCGGTGGTCAGGCGGCGCCAGGCCGCGCGGATCAGCGTGCGGGCATCGTAGACGACGAAGGGATGCGGGATGACCATCAGGGATTCGGCCATTACCGGATCGTCGAGCAGATGGGCGATGCGGGCCGCATCGGCCTCGACGAAGACGCGCAGCGCAAGCCGTTCGGTTTCCAGCGGCAATTGCGCCATGGGCCGGCGCGCGGAGACCCCGGTTTCCGGCGTCTCAGGCATCGGGCCTAGCTCCGGTAATCCGCATTGATGGCGATGTATTCATGGGTCAGGTCGCAAGTCCAGACGCGCGCCTTGCCGCGGCCGATTCCAATGTCGACGCCGATGTGGATCTCGCGTCCCTTGAGGTGGGCGGCCACCGGCGCCTCGTCGTAATCGGGGCGGACCCGTCCGCCCGCGGTGATGCGGATGCCACCCATCGAAATCTCCAGGCGATCGCGATCGGCCCGCTCGCCGGCCTTGCCGACCGCCATCGCGATCCGCCCCCAATTGGCGTCCTCGCCGGCGATTGCCGTCTTGACCAGCGGCGAATTGGCGATCGACAGACCGATGCGCCGCGCCGCGCGCGCCGAAGCCGCGCCGGCAACGTCGATGGTGATGAACTTGGTCGCGCCCTCGCCGTCCTTGACCACCTGGGTGGCCAGATCGACGAGTACCGCCTCGACCGCCCTGCGGAAATCGCGCAGCAGGGGATCGGCGGCGGACCTGACGGCCGGATGCGCGGCCCGGCCGGTGGCGAACAGCATCAGCGTGTCGCTGGTCGAGGTGTCGCTGTCGACGGTGATGGCGTTGAACGAACGGTCGGCGGCGCGGGCCAGAACGGCCTGCAGCAGGTCGGCCGGAATTTTCGCGTCGGTGAACACGAAGCCCAGCATGGTCGCCATGTCCGGGGCGATCATGCCCGAACCCTTGGCGATGCCCGCGATCGTCACCGTCGCGTCGCCGATTCGCACCTGCCGCGACGCCCCCTTGGGAA
>JAHELM010000221.1 GCA_024644185.1 Rhodospirillales bacterium
CGGCTCCAGCGGCCGCGCCCGCGCCAGTACCGGCGCCCGCACCAACTCCGGCACCCGCGCCCGCTCCGGCGCCGGCTCCCGCACCGGCTCCGGCACCGGCGCCCGCTCCGGCGCCGGCGCCCGCGCCCGTTCCAATCCCCGCGCCCGTGGCCGACGCTTCGGCAAACGCCGACCAGCCTTCGGCTTCCCCGGTCGACGATTCGCCGCCGCCACCGGAAGACCTGGTCGCGCATGTACCGCAGGTTTATGGCACGGAGAATGTGGATGCCCGTATCGTCATCACCGCGGTCGAGGAATCCTGGGTCGAGATCCAGGATGCCGACGGCGCGCTGCTGTTCAGCCGGGTGCTGCGCAAGGGCGACGTCTATCGCGCGCCCAACAGGCCCGGGTCGCTTCTGGTCACCGGCAACGCCGGCGGGCTGGAGGTCGCGGCGGATGGGCAGGTCGTGCCGTCGCTGGGGCCGATCGGCAATGTCCGGCGCAACGTGAAGATGGACCCCGACTTGCTGAAGGCGGGCAAGGCCTGGCCGTAACCGGTCTCGTCCTTGCGCTGCCTCGCGCTTGATCTTTTTTGCCGCCCGGCGCACATTGCGCCCGGCCCCGGCATGGGCCATTCCGTGTCAACGAATCGAGGCCCCGGGGGGACCGCGGAAGAATGAGCGTCCGGCCCTATCGCGAAATTCAGCGCCGCAAGTCGCGCCGCGTCATGGTTGGCAAGGTGCCGGTTGGCGCCGATGCGCCGATCACGGTGCAGTCGATGACCAACACGCCGACCGGCGACGTGGCGGCGACGGTGCGCCAGATTCGCGCGCTAGAGGAGGCCGGGGCCGACATCGTGCGTGTCTCCTGCCCCGACGAGGAGTCGACGGCGGCATTGAAATCGATTATCGCCCAGGTCCGGGTGCCGATCGTCGCCGACATCCATTTCCATCACCGGCGGGCCATCGAGGCCGCCGAGGCCGGGGCGGCCTGCCTGCGCATCAATCCGGGCAATATCGGCAGCGCCGATCGGGTGCGCGATGTGGTGAAGGCGGCGCGCGATCATGGCTGTTCGATGCGCATCGGCGTCAATGCCGGGTCGCTGGAGAAGGATCTGCTGGAGAAATACGGCGAGCCTTGCCCCGAGGCGATGGTCGAGAGCGCCCTCGATCATGCTCGCATTCTCGAAGACAACGACTTCCGGGACTTCAAGATCAGCGTCAAGGCCTCCGATGTGTTTCTGGCCGTCGCCGCCTATCACGGCCTGGCCGAGGCTTGCGATTACCCCCTGCATCTCGGCATCACCGAGGCCGGGGGCCTGCGCGGCGGGACCGTGAAATCGGCGATCGGCATGGGCTCGCTGTTGTGGGCCGGCATCGGCGATACCATACGGGTCTCTCTGTCGGCCGATCCGGTCGAGGAGATCAAGGCCGGATTCGAAATCCTGAAATCGCTGGGTCTGCGACACCGCGGCGTGAACGTGATCTCCTGCCCATCCTGCGCGCGCCAGCAATTCGACGTCATCGCCACGGTAGCCAAGCTGGAAGAGCGGCTGTCGCATATCGTGACGCCGATGACGCTTTCGGTGATCGGTTGTATCGTCAACGGACCCGGCGAGGCGCGCGAGACCGATATCGGCTTCACCGGTGGCGGCAAGGGCACGCACCAGGTCTATCTTTCCGGCCTGCCGCATCACCGGCTGCAGGACGAGGATATCGTCGCGCATCTGGTGCGGCTGGTCGAGGAGAAGGCGGCCGAGATCGAAGCCGCGGCAAGCGCCTCCGGGCGCGCCGCGGAATAAGAAGAAAGAGCGGAGAGCGAATCCCGAATGTCCGATCTGCAGCCGGCGCGCGGCACCCACGACATCCTGCCCGACGAGATGCGCGGCCACCGCCGCGTGATCGACACCGCCCGCGCGGTTGCCGAGCGCTATGGCTATGACGAGATGGCGACGCCGATCTTCGAGTTCAGTCGCGTGTTCAAGCGCACCCTGGGCGACACCTCGGATATCGTCACCAAGGAAATGTACAGTTTCACCGACAAGGGCGGAGACGAGATCACGCTGCGGCCGGAAAACACCGCCGGCGTCGCCCGCTGTTTCATGTCGGAGGGATTGGCGCAGAACGCGCCGGTCAGGCTGTTCTATGCCGGGCCGATGTTTCGCTACGAGCGGCCGCAGAAGGGCCGGCTGCGGCAGTTTCACCAGATCGGCATCGAGAATATCGGCACGCCCGGCGCGCTTGCGGATATCGAGGTGATCGCCACCGGCGCTCATATTCTGGATGCGCTGGGCGTGCGCGACAGAACGGTGCTGGAACTCAACACGCTCGGCGACGGCGAAAGCCGCGACGCCTACCGCGCGGTTCTGGTCGAATATCTGCAGACGCGAATTGGCGAACTCTCCGGGGAAAGCCGCGAGCGGTTGACCCGCAATCCGCTGCGCATCCTCGATTCCAAGGACGAGGGCGACCGCCGCGTGGTGGCCGACGCGCCGATTTTCTCGGATTACCTGAACGAAGCCAGCCAGGCCTTCTTTGCCGAGGTCCGCGAAGGCCTGGATGCGCTGGGTATTGCCTATGCGATCAATCCGAGGCTGGTTCGCGGCCTCGACTACTACAGCCACACCGCCTTCGAGTTCACCACCGAGGCGCTGGGCGCCCAGGGCGCGGTGATGGCCGGCGGCCGTTATGACGGGCTGATCGGCATGATGGGTGGATCGCCGACGCCGGGCGTCGGCTGGGCCGCCGGAATCGAACGCCTGGCCATGCTGTGCGGCGACCCGCCGCCGGCGCGTCGGCCGATTGCCGTGGTGCCGGTCGGCGATGCCGCGCGCATCCCGGCGCTGACCCTGTCGGAGGGGCTCCGCCGGGCCGGGTTTCGCGTCGACATGGCGGCCGGAGGCAATCTGGCCAAGCGCATGAAGCGCGCCAACAAGATCGCCGCCGTCGCCGCGGTGATCCTTGGCGAGGACGAACTCGCGCGCGGGTCCGCTACCGTGCGCGATTTGCAGTCGGGCACCCAGGAAGAGGCCCCCCTGGCCTCGCTGGCGGACCGTCTCGCCCGCTACCGGTAGCCGACGATGCCGGCGGATTTCCCGGCGGAACCCTTCGTCGTCGGTGCGACGCATCGCTCCAGCACGGTCACGCTGCGCGATCGCCTGTTCATCGACGAATCCGCGGCTCCGCATTTTTTCCAGCTGCTGGCGGCTGCGGGCGTCCGGCAGGCGCTGGTGCTGTCCACCTGCGACCGGGTCGAGGTACAGGGCATGGCCACGGCGCCCGACGCCGCCATCGCGGCGGCGCGCACCGCGCTGGCACGGCGTGCCGGCCTCGATCCCGCCCAGATCGCCGGGCAACTGGAAGAGTTTTCGGCCGACGCCGCCGCCCGCCGCATCTTCGCTGTCGCCGCCTCGCTGGAAAGCCAGGTTATCGGCGAGTCTCAGGTCCTCGGACAGGTCAAGGCGGCGCACCGGCTTGCCGGCAAATACGGCATGGTGGGACCGGAGCTTGAGGGATGCATGCAGGCGGCCTATGGCGCGGCCAAGCGCGTGCGCAGCGAAACGCCGATCGCCGAGCGGCCGGTCACCATGGCCTCGGGCGCGGTCCAGGTCGCCCGTGACCTGCATGGCGATCTGTCCGGCGCCGCCGGCCTGCTGGTCGGACTTGGCGACATGGGCGACCTGATCGCCGGACAGCTTCGCCTGGCCGGGCTGGAGCGCCTGGCGCTGACCGGTCCGTCGCGGCGCAGCGAGACGGAGGCGCGTCGCCAGGGCTTTCATTTCGTGCCGTTCGAACAGCTTGACGAAGCCCTTGCCGATGCCGATATCGTCGTTACCGCGGCCGGCACCGGGCGTTATCTGATTACCCCCGAACTCATGCGGGCGGCGTTGAAGCAGCGGCGCCGGCGGCCGGTCCTGCTGATCGATGGCGGTGTGCCCGGCGACGTCGATCCCGCCATCGACAAGCTGGATGGCGCCTACATCTATACGCTGGACGATCTGGAGAGCGTGGCAAGGGAAGGCCGCGCCAACCGCGAAGTCGCCGCGGCGGCGGCCTGGGCCATCGTCGAGAGCGAGGTGGCCGCCTGGCGGCGGAATCTCGCCGAACGCGATGCGGTGCCGGCGGTGGTGGCGCTGCGCCGGCAGGTCGAGGCGATGCGCGATGAAATTCTGGCCGCCGATCCGAAGGCCGACGCGGCAGAGGCCACGCGGCGGCTGGTCAACCGGTTGCTGCACGGCCCCAGCGCGGCCTTGCGCCGTCTGGCGGCCGAGCATGGTGCCGGCGAGGCGGCCAGGGCGGAGAGGGTCATAGCCCTGCTGTTCGGACCGGAATCGGCCGAATCCGGCGGCGGCGAAAACGAAGACGGGGAGTAGGGGTTCGATGAGCCTTGCGGATAAACTGGACAGGGTGGTTGCCCGGCATGACGAGCTGACCCGGCTGATGGCCGACGGCACGGCCGATGCCGGCGTCTATACGCGGCTGTCCAAGGAATACTCGGACCTCAGCCCGATCGTCGTCAAGATCCGCCAGTTGCGCAAGGCCGAGGCGGAGCGCGCGGACCTTGAAACCCTGATCGCCGCCGAAGCCGATGCGGAAATGCGCGACCTCGCCGCGGCCGATCTGGATGCGGTCGTGGAAAAGCTGCCGGAACTTGAACGCGCCGTGCAGTTGATGCTGCTGCCGCGCGACGAGGCCGACAGCCATGACGCGATTCTGGAAATCCGCGCCGGGACCGGCGGCGACGAAGCGGCGCTGTTCGCGGCGGAACTGTTTCGCATGTACCAGCGTTATGCCGATACACAGGGCTGGCGTTTCGATCCGATCGAAATCAGCGAAAGCGGCATCGGCGGCTACAGGGAAGCCAGCGCCGCGATCGGCGGCAACAATGTCTTTGCCCGCCTGAAATTCGAGTCGGGCGTGCATCGGGTGCAGCGCGTGCCGATCACCGAGGGCGGCGGCCGCATTCACACTTCCGCCGCCACCGTCGCCGTGCTGCCCGAGGCCGAGGAATTCGACGTCGAGGTGGATGAGAAGGATCTGCGCATCGATACCTACCGTTCGCAAGGCGCCGGCGGCCAGCATGTGAACACCACCGACAGCGCCATCCGCATCACCCATCTGCCGACCGGCGTCGTCGTGTCCTGCCAGGACGAGAAGTCGCAGCACAAGAACCGCGCCAAGGCGATGAAGGTGCTGCGCGCCCGGCTCTACGACGCCGAGCGCCAGCGCCGCGACGACGAGCGGGCGGCCAGCCGGCGCAGCCAGGTT
>JAHELM010000222.1 GCA_024644185.1 Rhodospirillales bacterium
CGATCTCGTTGTCATCGGCGGCGGACCCGGCGGCTATGTCGCCGCCATTCGCGCGGCCCAGCTTGGCCTGAAGGTTGCCTGCGTGGAAAAGCGCGGCGCCCTGGGCGGCACCTGCCTGAACGTGGGCTGCATCCCGTCCAAGGCGCTGCTGCATTCCTCGGAGAAGTTCGAGGAGGCCGGCCACGGGCTGGCCGTGCACGGGGTCGAGATCGGCGCGGTCACGCTGAACCTGAAGGCGATGCAGGACCGCAAGGACAAGGTGGTGTCCGACAACGTCAAGGGCATCGAGTTCCTGTTCAAGAAGAACAAGATCGACTACATCCGCGGCGCCGGGTCGCTGGCCGGGGCGGGCACGGTGGCGGTGGCCCCGTCGGGGGGCGGCGCGGCGCAGACGCTGTCGGCGAAATCCATCGTTCTCGCCACCGGCTCGGACGTGATGCCCCTGCCGGGCGTGGCGATCGACGAGAAGACCATCGTTTCCTCCACCGGCGCGCTGGCGCTGTCGAAGGTGCCGAAGCATCTGGTGGTGGTCGGCGGCGGCGTCATCGGGCTGGAGCTGGGCTCGGTGTGGCGGCGGCTGGGGGCCAGGGTCACGGTGGTCGAATTCCTCGACCGCATCCTGCCCGGGATGGATGGCGAGATCGCCAAGAACTTCCAGCGCATCCTCAAGAAACAGGGCTTCGAGTTCAAGCTCGGCGCCAAGGTGACCGGCGCGAAGACCGGCAAATCCGGCGTGACCCTGACGGTCGAACCGACCAAGGGCGGCGCGGCGGAAACCATCGAGGGCGACGTGGTTCTGGTCGCCATCGGCCGCCGCCCCTATACCGAGGGGCTGGGCCTGGACAAGGCCGGGGTGACGCTGGATGCGCGCGGCTTCGTGAAGATCGACGGGCAGTTCCGCACCACGGCGCCGGGCATCTACGCCGTCGGCGACTGCGTGCCCGGCCCGATGCTGGCGCACAAGGCCGAGGACGAGGGCGTGGCCTGTGCCGAGGGCATCGCCGGCAAGCCGGGCCATGTGAACTACGACGCCATTCCCGGCATCGTCTACACCTGGCCGGAAGTCGCCGCCGTCGGCAAGACCGAGGAGCAGCTGAAGGAGGCCGGCATCGCCTATAAATCCGGCAAGTTCCCGTTCTCGGCCAATGGCCGGGCGCGGGCGATGGAGGCGACCGACGGCTTTGTGAAGATCCTGGCCGACGCCGCGACCGACCGCATCCTCGGCGCCCATATCATCGGGCCGGAGGCCGGCACGCTGATCCACGAGGTGGTGACGGCGATGGAATTCGGCGGCTCGGCCGAGGATCTGGCGCGCATCTGCCACGGCCATCCGACGCTGGCCGAGGCGATCAAGGAAGCCGCGCTGGCCGTCGACGGGCGGACGATCCATATTTGACCCGCGTGTCATAACGCAAACGCAACAAGGGGCCGTTCGGCCATGACGCGGCCATCTTCGCCGATCTTCCTGATCCTCGCCATGTGCCTGGCGGAGATCCTGGGCATGACCGCCTTCGCCAGCTTTCCGGCGCTGCTGCCGACCTTC
This sequence comes from Rhodospirillales bacterium, assembly GCA_024644185.1. GTDB lineage: Bacteria > Pseudomonadota > Alphaproteobacteria > UBA8366 > JADFVY01 > JAHELM01. Next base: position 1,544 of record JAHELM010000222.1, read on the forward strand.
CGGCACGAATGGGGCCTCAGCAATACCGAATCGGGGTGGATCGGCGGCGTCTATTTCGCCGGCTATCTGCTGGCCGTGCCGGTGCTGGTCAGCCTGACCGACCGCGTCGATCCACGCCGCATCTACCTGGCCTGCATGGCCATCAGCGCGCTGGCCGCCGCCGGGTTCGCCCTGGCCGCCGGGGACGTGGCCAGCGCCAGCCTGTGGCGCGCGTTGCAGGGGGTGGGCCTTGCCGGCACCTATATGCCGGGGCTGAAGGCGCTGACCGATTCGCTGCCGACGCGCCTGCAAAGCCGCGCCGTCGCCTTCTACACCTCCAGCTTCGGCATCGGCTCCAGCCTGTCCTTCGTCCTGGCCGGCGAGGTCGCGGGTCTGCTGGACTGGCGCTGGGCCTTCGGCCTGTCGGCGCTGGGGCCGCTGCTGGCGATCCCCATGGTGCTGACGGTGCTGCGCCCGCGGCCGCCGGCGCCGGATTCGCTGCCCTCGACCCGGCTGCTGGACTTCCGCCCGGTGTTCCGCAACCGCCGCGCCATCGCCTTCACGCTGGGCTATACGGTGCATAACTGGGAATTGTTCGGCTATCGCACCTGGATCGTCGCCTTCCTGGTCTTCGCGCAGAGCCAGCAGCCGGAAGGCGCCATCGGCATGGCCTGGGCCGCCACCACCATCGCCGCCCTGGTCAATCTGGTCGGGCTGCCGTCCAGCGTGCTGGGCAACGAGGCGGCGCACCGCTTCGGCCGCCGCCCGGTGCTGATCGCGGCGATGGGCGCCTCGGCCGTCGCCGGCACGGTGTTCGGCTTCTCCGGCATGGCGGCGCCCTTCGTGCTGGTGGTGGCGCTGGCCTTCGTCTACGGCGTCACCGTGATCGCGGATTCGGCGACGCTGACGGCGGGCGTGGTGGCGGCCGCCGATCCGCGCTATCGCGGCGCCACCATGGCGGTGCATTCGACGATCGGCTTTGTCGGCTCGTTCCTCGGGCCGCTGGCCTTCGGGGCGGTGCTGGACGCCGGCGGCGGCGAGACCAGCGGCACGGCCTGGGGACTGGCCTTCGCCTCGCTGGGGGCGGTGATCCTGATCGGCCCGGTCCTGATGATGACGATGGCCCGGCGGGCCGAACAGGATCCGGCGATCACCTGACCGCGTGTTCGACGATGTCGTGCACGATCTGGGTGGCGATTTCCACCAGCAGCACGTTGTCGTCGACGATCACCCGCTCGAAACCCCTGGGCGGCGGCGGCAATTGCGCGACCAGGGTCGCCGGAAGCCGGCGCTTGGCGATACCGGGGGGAAGCTGCTGCTTCCTGGCCAGGCCGGGCGGCAGGCCCTGGTTGCCGACGCCCTTGCCCTTCTTGCCCTTGCCGTCCTTGCCCGGCTGCGCGGCGCCGCCGGACCCGTCGCCGAAATAATGCTGGATCGTGGCCTTTTCGGCGGCCGAGAACAGCAGCTGCAGGGTGTCGGCGCGGGCCGGACCGGCCAGCGCCAGGCCCAGCAGGGCGGCAACAACCGGCATGGCGAATTTGTGCATGAAACGAACCTTTCGAACGGAATGCTCCGCCAATTCTTCGCCTGAACAGGTTAAGGTTTCACCAATCCGGCCCGCGGATGGGCCGCGCGATAGGTGCGCATCAGGCTGTCGGTATCGACCTCGGTATAGCGCTGGGTAGTCGACAGCGAAGCGTGGCCCAGCAGTTCCTGGATGGTCCGCAAATCGCCGCCGGCGCCCAGCAGATGGGTGGCGAAGCTGTGGCGCAGCGCGTGCGGCGTCGCGGTTTCCGGCAGGCCCAGCGTTACCCGCAGCACCCGCATCCGCTTCTGCGCCACGGCTGGATTCAGCCGCTTGCCGCGCAGGCCGACAAAGGCCGGGGCCTCCGGTCCGCCGCGCCAGGGACAGGCGGATTCGTACGCCGCCAGCGCCTCGCGCACCACCGGCAGAACCGGCACCAGCCGCTGCTTGCCGCCCTTGCCGTGGATCAGCAGGGTTTCCCCCGGATTCAGCGCGCGGCGGTTGAGATTCAGCGCCTCGGAAATACGCAATCCGCAGCCGTAGAGCAGGGTAAAAAAGGCCACGTCGCGGTGCAGCTCCCACGCCTCGCCGGGCAGCAAGTCAATGGAATCGATCAGCAATTCGGCATCGGCGACGGTCAGCGGCCGGGGAATCGCGTGCGGCAGCCGCGGCCCGCGCAGCGTGCGCAGCGTGTGGTTGGCGGCGTGGCCGTTACGTTCCATCCAGCGGAAAAAACCGCGCAAGGCCGACAGTTCACGCGCGATCGAGGCGCGCGAAAGCCCGTCCCCCGCCCGTTTCGCCATCCAGGCGCGGAAGTCCGTTGCGCGAAGCGCATCGAGATCGGAAAGTCCCGGTTTTCCGCCACTGTGATCTTGCACAAAACGCAAAAACCCGCCCAGATCGCGCATATAGGCATCCAGCGTATGCGCCGCGACCCGGCGTTCATGGATCAGCCAGTCGCGCCACGCGTCGACGACGCGGCGCAGCGCCGCATCGCCGGGCGGGGCGATCAGGACAGGGTCAGCCATAGCCGGATGACGCGTTCCAGTCCGCGCGCCAGGAAGGCCAGCAGCTCCACCGCCTGGCCGGGTTCGAACTTGGCCGCCCGGCGCGAGCCGAACGCGATCAGCCCGGGTGGCGTCGTCGGCGAAATCGACAGCCGGGCCAGCGCGTCGGAGGCCACCAGCGGGGCGCCGCCGCCATAGATTTCCGCCTCGCCGTCGGTATGGGCCCGCAGCAGCACCGTGCGCCCGTCGCCGAGCAGCCGGTGCACGGTTCCCGCCGGCACGATATGCAGCCCGCGCATGCCGGGCGGGCGCAGCGTCCCGGCCCCGTCGGCCTCGACGCAGATTGTCACCACGTCGAGGTCCAGCAGCACGGCGAAATCGGTGGTCGCGATCTGCATCAGCTGCTCGAAGGAATTGGCCGCCAGCATCGCCAGCATGCAGTCATGCACCCGGGCCTGGGCACCCAGATTGGCCCGGCCGGTGGCCACCAGCTCGCGCTGGTTCTCGCGCGCCCGTTCGAGGTCGCCGCGCAGCTTGCCGATCAGCGCGTGCTGCAGGTCGGCCACCCCGCCGCCCAGCGCCCGTTCCGGCGCCGCCGCGCCGTCCAGCAGTTCGGGATGGCGGACGATGAAATCCGGATTGCCGCGCAGCCAGTCCAGAACCTCCGCGGAGGAAAGGTCGGGGATGCCGGCTTTTTTCGGGGTCTGGCTCATCGGTCGAGGATCGACTGCCCGGTCTTCTTCCAGTCGGCGAGGAAGGCGGCCAGTCCCTTGTCGGTCAGCGGATGGTTGAACATGGCGCGCAACACGCCCGGCGGCACGGTGGCGACATGCGCGCCCATGCGGGCCGACTCGACCACATGCATCGGATGGCGCACCGAGGCGACCAGAACCTCGGTCCGGAACCCGGCATACTGGCCGTAGATCTCGACGATGTCGGCGATCAGCGCCATGCCGTCGGTGCCGATATCGTCCAGCCGCCCGACGAAGGGCGACACATAGCTGGCCCCCGCCTTGGCCGCCAGAATCGCCTGCGCCGGCGAGAAGCACAGCGTCACGTTCACCGGCGTGCCCTCGTCGCTGAGCGCCTTGCAGGCCTTCAGCCCGTCGGGGGTCAGCGGCACCTTGACGGCGATGTTTTTCGCCAGCTTCGCCAGCGCCCGCCCCTCGGCCAGC
>JAHELM010000223.1 GCA_024644185.1 Rhodospirillales bacterium
AACGGCCTGCAGCAGGTCGGCCGGAATTTTCGCGTCGGTGAACACGAAGCCCAGCATGGTCGCCATGTCCGGGGCGATCATGCCCGAACCCTTGGCGATGCCCGCGATCGTCACCGTCGCATCGCCGATTCGCACCTGCCGCGACGCCCCCTTGGGAAAGGTGTCGGTGGTCATGATCGCCTGTTCGGCGTCCAGCCAATTGGCCGGCTCCAACGCCCGGGCCAGCGCCGGCAGGCGTTCCGCAATGGCCGTTTCCGGCAGAACCTGGCCGATGACGCCGGTCGAGGCGACGAACACGTCCTCGGCCGCCGCGCCCAGCAACCCCGCCGCCGCCTTCGCCGTGGCGGCGACGATCGCCGCCCCGGCGGCGCCGGTGAAGGCGTTGGCATTGCCGGAATTGACCACCAGCCCGCGCGCCGCCCCGCGCGACAGGATACGCCGGCACCAGTCGACCGGCGCGCTGGGGCATAGCGACCGGGTGAACACGCCCGCCGCCGTGGTGCCCGCCGCCATCTCGACCAGCATCAGATCGTGCTTGCCGGCCTTCTTCTTCAACCCGGTCGCCGCCCCGGCCAGGCGGATGCCCGGCACCGCCGGCAGATCGGGAAAGCGGTCTGGCGCGAAAGGCGAGATGCCGGGCATGGCGGGGGCTCCGTAGAGGTTACTGTTGCGGCTGGACCGCTCCGGCGGCCGGCGCTTCTTCATCCGGCAGCGGGTTGCCGTCCTTATCGAACTTCTCGATCTTCACGCCGCTGTGCAGCGCGTCGATCATTTCCCCGGCGATGGTGCTGGACAGATCGGCCTTCAGCTCTTCCCGCATGTCGTCGAGCGTCGGTACCGGCTGCGTGCGGCGCTCCTCGACCTTGATGATGTGCCAGCCGAACTCGGTCTGCACCGGGGCCGCCGAGATTTCACCCGGCTGCATCTTGAAGGCCGCCTCGGCAAAGGGGGCAACCATGCGATCCTTGGTGAAGAAGCCCAGATCGCCGCCGGTCGGGCCGCTTGGGCCGGTGGAGAATTCGGTGGCCGCCTCGGTGAAATCCTTGCCGCCCTGGATCAGCGCCAGGACTTCCTTCGCCTTCGCCTCGTCGGCCAGCAGGATGTGGCGGGCATGCACCTCTTCCTGCGGCGGATTGGCGGCGACATGCGCGTCATAGGCGGCCTTGATCCGATCCTCGGTCATCCGGGCCGCCAGCTCGCGCTCGAAATACACCTGCACGGTGATCTGCTTGCGCAGGTCGCCAAGCTGGGTGGCAACTTCCGCATCGTCGGCCGGCATTTTCGCCATCGCCTCGTCGGTCAGCAGCCTGGTGTCGATCACGCGCTGCAGCAGCGGCGCGTAGATCATGTCCATCCCCAGCTGCTGCGCCTGCTCGGGCAGATGCATGAACGCCGTCTCCACGTCCGCGAGATAGATCGGCTTGCCGTCGACCCGGGCGACCACGATGCCGCCCTCCCGGATCTTGCTTTCAACAGCGGCCGGCGCCGTCGAGGCGGCCTGCCGCCCGGTAACCAGCCAGGTGGCGGCGCCACCGGCCACGAAGGCCGCCACGCCAACAGCGATCACAAGGCCCAGCTTCTTGTCTACCATAACCAGTCCCTCTTCCTCTTGATGGAGCCCCCGCCGGAGGGAGGGGGCCTACGTCCTGCCGGGGCATAAAGCACAGTTTAATCCGCCGGACAAGTCCACTTGTGGTTGCATTGTGGTTTTCCATACAACCGGTACTGCGCGGACGTATCGTTGACACGCGCGCCGGCTCCGCTTATCTGACATGCGCGGCACGGAACCATCCGTGGCCGAACCATTCATAACGGTCCGGGATTCCTTAGCATGATCGGCGGGTTGCTCAAGAAAGTTTTCGGCTCGGCGAACGATCGCGCCATTGCCGCGCTGAAGCGGCAAGTGGCCGCCATAAACGCGATGGAGCCCGAAGTTCAGGCGCTGTCCGACGAGGCGTTGCGCGCGCGCACCGACTGGCTGCGCAAGCGCCTTGCCGACGGCGAGTCGCTGGACGACCTGCTGGTCGACGCATTTGCCACGGTACGCGAGGCGGCGTGGCGGGCGCTCGGCCAGCGGCATTTCGACACGCAGCTGATGGGCGGCATCGTGCTGCATACCGGCCAGATCGCCGAGATGCGCACGGGCGAGGGCAAGACGCTGGTGGCAACGTTGGCGGTGTATCTGAACGCATTGGCCGGCAGGGGTGTCCACGTCGTCACCGTCAACGACTACCTGGCCAAGCGCGACGCCGCCTGGATGGGGCGCGTCTATGAATTCCTGGGCCTGACCGTCGGCTGTATCGTGCACGATCTGGGCGACGCCGAGCGCCGCGCGGCCTATGCCTGCGACATCACCTATGGCACCAATAACGAGCTGGGCTTCGACTATCTGCGCGACAACATGAAGTTCCGCCTTCAGGACATGGTCCAGCGCGACTTCAACTACGCGATCGTCGACGAGGTCGACTCGATCCTGATCGACGAGGCGCGCACGCCGCTGATCATTTCGGGCCAGGCGGAAGATTCGTCGGATATGTATCGCAGGGTCGACGCCCTGATTCCGCGGCTGGGCGAAGAGGATTACGAGAAGGACGAGAAGCAGAAGGCGGTGACGCTGACCGAGGCCGGGCAGATTCATGTCGAGGACCTGCTCAAGGCCTCCGGCCTGCTGGCGGAAGGCGGGCTCTACGACCTGCAGAATATCGGCCTGGTGCACCACGCCAACCAGGCGCTGAAGGCGCACAAGCTGTTTACCCGCGACGTCGACTACATCGTCAAGGACGACAAGATCGTCATCATCGACGAATTCACCGGCCGCATGATGGAGGGACGGCGCTATTCCGACGGCCTGCATCAGGCACTGGAGGCCAAGGAACGGGTAAGCATCCAGAACGAGAACCAGACGCTCGCCTCGATCACCTTCCAGAATTATTTCCGCCTGTATCCGAAGCTGGCCGGCATGACCGGAACGGCGATGACCGAGGCCGGCGAGTTCATGGAAATCTATGGGTTGGACGTCCTCGAACTGCCGACCAACCGCGACATGGTCCGCAACGACATGGACGACGAGGTCTATCGGACCCGGCGCGAGAAATACAACGCCATCCTGGTTCAGATCCAGGAGTGCCATGCCCGCAAGCAGCCGGTTCTGGTCGGCACCATCAGCATCGAGAAGTCCGAGGAACTGGCCGAGCTTCTGAAAAAGAACAAGATTCCGCACAAGGTGCTGAATGCCCGCCACCATGAGCAGGAGGCGTTCATCATCGCCGAGGCCGGCACGCCCGGCGCGGTGACCATCGCCACCAACATGGCCGGCCGCGGCACCGATATCCAGCTTGGCGGCAATCTCGAGATGCGCCTGTGGAAAGAGCTGGAAGGCATCGAGAACAAGGGTGAGATCGCCAGGAAGACGGCGGCGATCAAGATCGATATCGAGACCAAGAAGACAGTGGTGATGAAGGCCGGCGGCCTGTTCGTGCTGGGCACCGAGCGGCATGAATCGCGGCGCATCGACAACCAGCTGCGCGGCCGCGCCGGACGTCAGGGCGACCCGGGCGCTTCGAAATTCTTCGTCAGCCTGGAAGACGACCTGATGCGCATCTTCGGGTCGGGCCGCATGGACAGCCTTCTGGGCAAGCTGGGGCTTGAGGAAGGCGAGGCCATCGTCCATCGCTGGATCAACAAGGCCCTGGAAAAGGCCCAGCAGAAGGTCGAGGCGCGCAACTTCGACATCCGCAAGCATCTGCTGAAATACGACAACGTGATGAACGACCAGCGCAAGGTCATCTACGAACAGCGCAAGGAAATGATGCGGGTCGGCGAGGTGCACGAGGAGATCGTGGACATGCGGCACGAGACCGTGGAAAACCTCGTTTCCCGCTGCATCCCGTCGCATGCCTATTCCGAGGAATGGACCGTCGATTCCCTGCACGAGGAATGTCTGCGGCTGTTCGGCCTCGACCTGCCGGTGGCCGACTGGGCCAGGGAAGAGGGCATCGCCGACCAGGAAATCCTCGAACGCATCACCGGCGCGGTCGACCGCAAGATGGCGGAAAAGGCGGCCCGGTTCAGCCCCGAGGTCATGCGCATGGCGGAAAAGAGCCTGCTGTTGCAGGTTCTCGACCAGAGCTGGAAGGACCACCTGCTGCAACTGGATCATCTGCGCCAGGGCATCGGCCTGCGCGCCTATGGCCAGCGCGATCCGCTGAACGAGTACAAGCAGGAAGCCTTCACCATGTTCGAGAGCATGCTGGCCCGCATGCGCGAGACGGTGACCATGTTCCTCGCCCATATCGAGGTTCGCGCCGAACCGTCGGCCGACGAGATCGCGGCGCGGCGCGCGGCGGCGCTGGCGCGGGCCCAGGAATCCCGGCAGGACCCGGCCTTCCCCGATGCGGAACCGGGCCAGCCTGGCCGGGCCGGCGACAATTCCCCGCTGGTCACCCGCGCCGCGGCGGCCCGCATCGACCCGAAGAACCCGGCGACCTGGGGCAAGGTGCAGCGCAACGCGCCCTGCCCCTGCGGTTCGGGCAACAAGTACAAGCACTGCCACGGCAAGCTGGGCTGAGCCCGGCGTCACGCAGGGCACAAGATGAAGGGCGCCGCGGTTTTCCGGGGCGCCCTTTTTCGTTGCTTCCGGCCTCGAGCCTGGCGTCAGGCCAGGCCCTTCTTGCCCATTTCCAGGAATTTCTCGCGGCGACGGCTGCGCAGCGCGCTGCCCTCGGTGCCGCGGAAGCCGGCCAGGGCCTGTTCCACCGCCTCGCCGAGCGCGGAAACCGCATCCTCGGGCTTGCGATGGGCGCCGCCCAGCGGCTCGCGGATGATCGTGTCGATGATGCCCAGCGCCTTCAGGTCCTGCGCGGTCAGGCGCATCGCCTCGGCCGCCGTCTTGGCGAATTCGCCGCTGCGCCACAGGATCGAGGCGCAGCCTTCCGGCGAGATTACCGAATAGATCGCGTGTTCCATCATCAGCACGCGGTTGCCGGTGGCCAGCGCGATGGCGCCGCCCGAACCTCCCTCGCCGATGATGACGCTGATCAGCGGCACCCGCAGCTTCAGGCAGGTCTCCATGGAACGGGCAATGGCCTCGGCCTGGCCGCGCTCCTCGGCGCCGACGCCGGGATAGGCGCCGGGCGTGTCGACCAGGGTCACCACGGGCAGGCGGAACCGGTCCGCCATCTCCATCAGGCGGATCGCCTT
>JAHELM010000224.1 GCA_024644185.1 Rhodospirillales bacterium
AAGCGGGATCGAACCGTCGGAAACGGAACATGACCTGCGCGAGTGGTTCGAGATTCTCGGCGAGACAACGGCACGCATGCACCAGCATGTCCGGCGCTGGCGCAAACCGGCGAGCTTCGAACGATTGACCTGGGATTTCGATACCAGCCTCGGATCGCGGCCGCATTGGGGACGGTGGCGCGATGGCATGGGCATGACACCGCAAATCGAGGCCTTGTTCGGCCGTACGGTCGATCGGATCGAACAACGATTGCGGCGATTTGGCAAAGATCCGGAACGGTTCGGACTGATTCATTGCGACATGCGACTGGCCAACCTGCTGATCGACGGTCAAACCGTCAAGGTCATCGATTTCGACGATTGCGGCTTCAGTTGGCTGATGTACGACTGCGCAACGACGGTATCGTTCTTCGAACACAAGCCGGAAGTGCCCGAATTGCTCGATGCCTGGGTGCGCGGCTACCGCCGCGCCGCCGAATTGCCGAAGGCGGACGAGAACGAAATCCCGACCTTCGTCATGCTGCGGCGGCTGCTTCTGGTGGCCTGGATCGGTTCGCATTCCGAGACGGAACTGGCCCAATCCATGGGCGTGCAATTCACGAGAGACACCACGAATTTGTGCGAGTCCTATCTCAGCCGATATCGGTGATTTGTGCGCGGTTCCGCGCATTCCTTGATTCGAGTCGGCTTGCCATGCAATCATGCCTGACAACAACGACAGGCGAGAACCTGTTGGAGGCAAGCAGGGCATGGGAGCCTTCGGTCCGGTAATGACGGGGTCGAAAGTCGGCACAGGCGGCGCCGGCATTTCCCCGCTCGTGCTGGCGTCGGCCGCTACCGGCATTGTCGATTTCATTGACCTGTTCGGCGGCGATATCGACCGCATCTTCGGCAATGCCGGGATCGCGCCGGGCATGGCGGGATCGCCGACACTGAAACTGCAACTCAGTTCATTCTGCAAGCTGTTCGAGGAGGCGTCGCGGCGTACCGGCCACGACAATTTCGGCTTGTGGTTCGGAAACCAGTTCCGGCCGTCCGATCTGGGGCTTTGGGGCTATGCGGCGATTTCCGCACCCACCCTGGGCAGTGCCCTGGAAAACCTGGTGGGCCTTTTCCCGTACCATCAGGCATCGTCGCTGCTGCGTCTGGCGCAAGACGACACCGGGTTGTTGCGTCTGGAATATCAAATCCAGAGTCCGGAAATCGTGGAACGACGCCAGGATGCGGAATTGTCTCTCGGCATGTTCATGAATGTCATTCGCGAAGGCTGCGGCGCCGGATGGAAACCCGAAGAGGTCCATTTCGAGCACCCGCGCCCGCTGGAAGGCAAGGAGCATGAATCGGCCTTCGGGGCGCCGGTCTATTTTTCCCAGCCCGCCAATGCGCTGCTGTTCCGCCCCGATATTCTCGACCGGCCGATGCCCAGGCGCGACCTGACGCTGATGGTGATGATGCAGACGTGCCTTGAGCAACTTTCGCGGCAGCCTGACGGCGAGGCGTCGTTGTTCGACCAGATTCTCACCGCTATCCGCACCAAGCTGCCGCAGGGATACCCGGCGCTCGAGCAAGTTGCCGAGGCCTTGCGGCTGACCCCCGCCACCGTGAAGCGGGAGATCGCCCAGCGCGGATGCGCCTTCAAGGATCTGGTCGAGACGACGCGGCGGGATCTGGCGCTCACATATCTCAAGCAGCGGCAGTTGCCGCTGTCGGAAATCGCCTTCCTGATTGGCTATTCCGAGCTTTCGGCTTTTTCGCGCGCGGTCCGGCGCTGGACGGGCGAATCCCCGCGCGCCGTCCGGGCCAGACTTCTCGCCGACTGACGCCTAGAGGTCCTTCAGCGCTTCCAGGGACTCCGGCAGGATCTGGCCGCCGTCGACCACGAGGGTCTGCCCGGTAATGTACCCGGCCTCGGTCGAGGCAAGGAACAACGCGGCATGACCAATATCGTCAACCGAGCCGAGCCGCTTCAGCGGAATCGAAGCCGCCATCGTCGCCAGGTAATCCTGGCCCAGCCCATCGAGCCCCTCGGTTTTGATATTGCCGGGCATAACCGCATTGACGGTTATGCCGTGTTTGGCCAGTTCAATCGCCGCGGTGCGCATGAAGCCAAGCTGCCCGGACTTGCTGGCGCCATAGTGGGTCCAACCGGGAAACCCGGTGATCGGCCCGGTAATCGAAGAGGTCAGGACCACGCGCCCCGCCTTGCTTTTCTGCAAGTAGGGCAGACAGGCCTTCACCGACAGAAACGTGCCCTTGAGGTTGGTGCCGAGCACATTGTCCCAATCCTCGGGCGACATGTCGACGATCCTGGCCTGCGGGAAGATACCGGCATTGGCGCACAGAACGTCGATCCCGCCATGGCGGTCGGCCGCGATCTTTGCCATCGCCTGCAAGTCCGGATAGCGGGTGACGTCCGCTGCGAAGGCCGACGCGGTGCCGCCTTCCCTGGTCAATTCCTTGACCGCCGCCTCGGCGGCCTTGATATCGCGCGCGACCACCAGAACCTTGGCACCCGCCCGCACAAAGACACGGGCAATGCCCTTGCCGATTCCCTTGCTCGATCCGGTGACGATGACCGATTTGCCCTTGATCGAAGACGCTAGCATGGCTTGAACCTCCTTCCTGGTTATGGTTCGGGCGGCGAAGCGGTCAATCCTCGCTGGCGGCGCGCCGCCGCCGCCGGGCGACGATCAGCGCATAGCCGCCGAGCAGCAGGATCGCCGCGCTGGCCGTCGAAACGGTGCCAAGAACCGGCACGCCCGGCGTATAGCCGGCGACCATCTTGGCATACAGGTATTCCGGGATCGTCGTGTCCGCCCCGGTCGTGTAAAGCGACAGCGGAAAATTTCCCCAGGACAGCAGAAAGGCGAACAACGCGCCGGAGAATATTCCCGGAAAGAGTACCGGCAGCGTCACCTCGCGGAACACCTGCCAGCGGTTGGCCCCCAGATCGAACGCCGCCTCCTCGAGCGCCGGGTCGAAACTGTAGACCTGGATGGAGATCACCAGGGTTACCACCGGTACAATCCAGACGAGATGGGCGAAGATCGCCGATTTCCAGGAAAGGTCGACACCCAGCGCGCTGAACCACAGCAGCAGCGCGAGGCCCAGTACCGACTGCGGGAAGAAGATCGGCAGCAGCACGATCCGCTGATAGAGCGCGCGACCTTTCCAGTCGTACCGCGCGAAGGCGAGCGCCCCGAAGAAGGCGATCGTGACCGCCACCACGGTAACGCAGCCGGCGATCAGGATCGATGTCTCGAACAGCGCGCGGATTTCCAGGGAGGCAAAGGTCTTGCCCCACCAATCCAGTCCCCACCGGCTGATCGGAAAGATGAAATACCGGCTTTCCGTCAGCGAAGCGAGCAGCAGGCAGACCGCGGGCAGATAGAGAAAGATCACAACCGTCAAGGTCCAGGCCCAGATCGCGCCATATCGCCAGTTCCCACGCGCCATCGCCGCCCCCTATCGCCGCCCGAGGATCGCATCGAGGTCGAAACGCCGCAGCACCAACAGGACCAGCGTTCCCACCACCAGCATCAGCAACACCGACAGGGCGGCGCCGAGCGGCCAGTTCTGCGCATAGGTGAAGGCGATTTCGATATCGTGAGTGATCGGGATCACCTGCTGGCCGCCCAGAACCTTGAATTCGGCAATCGCGCCCACCGCCAGCACGAACGACAACAGGAACCCGATGACGACACCCGGCATCGACAACGGCAGATCGATTTCCCGGAACACCTGCCAGCGCGTGGCACCCAGATCGAATGCGGCATCGCGCGTTTCCCGCGGCACCATGCTGACGCCAAGCGTCATCGGGAACAGCATGAAGGGCAGGTAGACATAGACCATGCCGAAAACGATCACGCCGCGGGTGAACAGCCAGCTATCCATCTCGATGCCGAACAGGGACTTCAGGGTGCCGAGCAGGACGCCGTTCTTGATCAGGAACAATATCCAGCCGTACATCCGCACGTTCTCGGAAACGAACAGCGGGATGGTGAACACCAGAGTCAGGGCGGACGACCATCGACCGAAGACGCGCGCCAGACCGAGAGCGACCGGATAGCAAATGACGGCCAGAATGGCGACGGTCGCGGCCGCGAGGCTCAACGACCACAGGAACGAGATGTAGCTGGTACCGGTGAACACCGTAACATAATTTTCCAGCGTCGGCGGCTGCCATATGCCGAAGGTGCGTTCCGGCATCACGCTATAGCCAATCACCGCCAGCAGCGGCGCGACAAAACCCAGCAGAAGAAAGACAATCACCGGCAGCGCATGCCAGGCGCCCAGCGAGAGTTTACGGCGGGTCCGGTCGGGGGCCGGTGTCATTCGCCCACCAGCATGCTGTCTTGTGCGTCCCAGCCGATCCGGACATCGTCGTCCCGGCGGCCTGAAAAGGCCTGCTGGCGCAATTTTTCGACGATGAACACGTGATCGCCGACCCGCACCTGGTACTGGATTCGCGAGCCCAGCGCATATTCGTTGTAGAGCTTGCCGGCGACGGTGTTCTCCGCCTCCCCGTCCCCGCCGACGAACCGGATGAATTCGGGGCGGATGACCAGGTGGCCGGCGGTGAAGCCATCGGCAACCGGCGGCGCGGTGAATTCGGCGCCGAAGATGTCCGAGCGGACCCGCCCCGCCGCTGCCGCGCGGACCGGAAGCACATTCACGTCGCCCATGAATTCGGCCACGAAGCGGGTCTTCGGCGCCGTATAGATTTCGCTCGGCGTGCCGACCTGCACCAGCCTGCCCCGCCGCATGACCCCGATGCGATCGCTCATCACCATCGCCTCCTCGAGGCTGTGGGTGATGTAGACGAAGGTCTTGCCGGTTTCCCGGTGGATGTCCTTGAGTTCCTTCTCCAGCGTCTTGCGCAGCTTGTAGTCGATCGCCGAGAGCGGTTCGTCGAAGAACAGGATTTCGGGGTCGTAGGCCAAGGCCCGGGCCAGCGCCACGCGCTGCCGCTCGCCACCCGAACACCGGGTGACGTTCTTGCCGTAATAGTCTTCCGGCAAGCGCAGCTGGCGCATCAACTGCATCGCGCGCTCGCGCCGCCTGACCGGTTCTATTCCCCTGATCTTCAACGGAAATTCGATATTTTCGCCGACCGTTCGGTGCGGAAACAGGGCCAAGGACTGGAATACCATGCAGGTCGGCCGGCGGTTGGCCGGCACGTCGTTGATCCGCCGCC
>JAHELM010000225.1 GCA_024644185.1 Rhodospirillales bacterium
ACCCTGAGGAGGCGCATCGCGCCGTCTCGAAGCCTCATCCTGAGGAGGCGCGTCAGCGGCGTCTCGAAGCCTCATCCTGAGGAGCCGCGTCAGCGGCGTCTCGAAGCCTCACCCTGAGGAGGCGCATCGCGCCGTCTCGAAGCCTCATCCTGAGGAGCCGCGTCAGCGGCGTCTCGAAGCCTCATCCTGAGGAGCCGCGTCAGCGGCGTCTCGAAGCCTCATCCTGAGGAGCCGCGTCAGCGGCGTCTCGAAGGACGAGGCGTGGCCGGGGGGGCCGGGTTCGTCGGAACGTGGAGCGTTTAGGTCTTGTTGCGCCCCGGCAAGACCAACCGGCCGTCCGCTCTCATCGCGGCCAGCCTGCGGCGCGCCAAGGACAAGATCCACGATGCGTTCTTTCCGCGCCGCACCAGTGCCGTACAGATCGTCGCGATGCGGCATCGTCGCCCCCTGCCCGTTGCATATTGCGGCAAGAAATTGTGCCCGCGCGCTTCAACCTCCGGTGTTATGGATGGCGGTCTAACGGCCTGCTATTCCCGCCGCGTCAGGGCGTAAAGGAACATGAATGCGGTTCCGACGAACCAGGCGCGGCTGAGGTCGAGCACTGTTTCCGTGCCCCAACCGTACCAGCCCCACACCCCCGGCATGCCGCTGGTCGTCATGTAGACATGCGGTAGCAGGATAATCGTCGGCAGGAGCACGATGCTCCAGGCGAGGCCGCGCGAGATATTTTCGAGGGTCCGGCTCTTGTCCTTTGCCCTTTCAGGCCCCTCCGGATCCGCGCCCAGCAGGCGAATCGACTCCCAGCCGACGATGCAGCAGATGAAGAACGAGAAGATGATCATGTATTCCTTGGTGCCGGGCCGGCCGGAACAGAATACATCGATGGGTTTCAGGCCACGGCAAAACACGTTTGGCGGCCAGTAGGATGTGGCATAGCGCGGAAGACCCTGGGATATCCAGACCGCGATCCAGTTGAGCAAATAGCCGACAACCGGTGCGATCATGGCTATCGGCGCACCGAACAATGTTCTCATGGATACCCCCCTGATGCGTGATTGTATTCTGACGTATACAACTTCTATTTGATCGACTTTTCACCGTATCTGGTATTGTTTCTACCGTCCAGAGGTTGCTGTCGACAGGCGGCACGACGCACTACCACTCGCCCGCCGCCGAACGTCGCAACAGGGCGTAGGCCAGCAGAAACGCCAGCCCGCCGCGCCACATTTGCAGGAAATCGAGAAAGACGAACGTGCTCCAGCCATGGCGGGCGAACGCCCCGGGCAGGATCTGCGTCGTCAGCAGGATATGCGGCCCTACCACCAGCAAGGGCAAAACCAGGAAGACAATCGCCAGAACGCGCGACACGCGGCCGACGATGCCGGGTTCTTCCTCCATCCGGCGTGGACCGTACCCGTCGATTGCCAGATTGCGCATCGCTTCCCAGCCGATGATGGTGCCGCCGAGAAAGAACAAAAGCAGGAAATAGTCGGTGCTGCCGGGAGTCCGGCCACAGAACATATTCATGCTGCGCAGGCCGCCACAGAACAGATGCAACGGCCAGTAGGCAACTGCGACTCGCGGCAGGCCATGCGCAATCCAGGCCGCCATCCAGGTCAGCAAGTAGGCGTAGATCGGCGTCAGAAATACGATCGGCGCCCCTAGTGCGGAAGGCATTCACGTCTCCCCGTTGCTCTTCTGTCGTCGCCGGCGCTTGTCGTCCGGTCGCGTGTCGAGTATTCAATCTTCGGGTTATGAATCGGTTAATGGCATGTCCCGGCGGTTGCCGTCTTGCGGGTCGGGAATCCGGGAAATCGGAAAAACATGCGGTAATTTGGCAAAATTTACAGTTTATCAACCCGAATCGTGATTATGAGGATGGAAGACATCCGTATCAGTCCATAAGGCACAGGCAGAGTCCCCATGAAGAACCGGATTGCAGCAGCCGCACTATTCCTCTCGATGACCATCGCCGCACCGGCGCATGCCGACGATTTCGTGGTGGCCGATAGCGGGCTGTATCTCAGCGGCCATGTTCTGGGGACGATGTATCATGCGGTCAATCATTCGGTGTTCGGGCTCGACGAGTGGGGGTTCCGGGGCGGGTACGGCGCCATCGCCGCCGTCGGCTATGCCTGGACGTTTCCGGAATACCCGGTCGATCTGCGGATGGAGATCGAAGGCAGTTACCGGACGTCGCAGGCCGATTTCTACGATTGCGCCTGCGGCACTTACTACGTCCTCGATGGCGATTTAGCCTTGGGCGCCGGCATGGCCAATCTGATCGTCGATATTCATACCCAGTCCCGTATCGTCCCGCATTTCGGGATCGGGGTGGGCCGCGGTGAATTCATGTTCAAGGATATGGTTTTCGTGGACACCACGACAGGCACCAGTACTCTCAAGGAGAGCTGGGAGTACAACATCACCGTCTGGCAGGGTATCGCGGGCATGGGTCTGCGGTTGTCGCCGGGTCTGGTTCTCGACGTCGAATACAGGATGGTCCAGCCCAACGATCCCGGCTTCAGCGGCTTCCTCAGCAACGAGTTCACGGCCGGGTTCCGCATGATCTTCTGATCGACCCCGCGACCTCGCGGGTGGCACGGCGGCCCGGCGATCCTCGCCCGGCCGCCTTTACTTTGGCGGGAAAAGCTTCAATATCGTTCGGATGGACGGTACTTCGAACGCCGACCGCATCGCCATGCTGGAGGCGCTGGAACAGCGCATCCTGTGGCTTGCCTGCTGGACCGTCCACAATGCCAACCACGTCCGCCCGGCCCGCGACGGGCTGAAGGTCGGCGGGCACCAGTCCTCATCGGCCTCGGTGGCGACGCTGATGACGGCGCTCTACCTCGACGTGCTGCGACCGCAGGACCGGGTGGCGGTGAAGCCGCACGCCTCGCCCGTGTTCCACGCCATCCAGTACCTGCTGGGCCGGCAGAGCCGCGAGAAGCTGGAGAATTTCCGCGCCCTGGGCGGCGCACAGTCCTATCCGTCGCGCACCAAGGATTCCGACGACGTCGACTTTTCCACCGGATCGGTCGGGCTGGGCGTCGGCGTCACCCTGTTCGCGGCGCTGCTGCAGGATTACGTGCGGCTGCAGGGGTTGACTCCGATGGACGGCCCGCCTGGCCGCATGGTCGCGGTGATGGGCGATGCCGAACTGGACGAGGGCAATGTTTTCGAAGCGCTGCTGGAGGGCTGGAAGCACGATGTGCGGAACCTGTGGTGGGTCATCGACTACAATCGCCATTCGCTGGACGGCGTGGTCAACGACCATTTGTTCGGCCGCATCCGCGACTTCTTCGATTCGGTGGGCTGGACCGTCGTCAACATCAAATACGGCAAGCGCCTGCAGGCTGCCTTCGGGGGCCCGGCCGGCGGGGCGCTGAAGCGCTGGATCGACGACTGCCCGAACCAGCTCTATTCGGCGTTGGTGTTCAAGGGTGGCGCCGCCTGGCGCGAACACCTGTCGCGCGATCTCGCCGGCACATCCGGGCTGGGCGAATTGCTGGACAGGCATGACGACGCGTCGCTGCACCGGTTGATGACCAATCTGGGCGGCCACGACATGGCAACCGTTCTGGAGGCCTTCCACGGCGTGACGGACGACCGGCCGCACTGCTTCGTCGCCTATACGATCAAGGGCCATGGCCTGCCGCTGGCCGGTCACAAGGACAATCACGCCGGGCTGATGACACCCGAACAGATGCAGATCTTCCGCGCGCTGCACAGGGTACCCGAGGGCGCCGAGTGGGATCCCTTCGCCGGCTCGGACATGGCCCCGGCGAAGCTGCGGGCCTTCCTGAAATCCGTGCCCTTCGCCGCCCGGGCCGGCATCGCCCCGCCGCCGGCCGTCGCGGTGCCGGCAATCGCCGCGCCGAAGGCGGAAACGATGGCGACGCAGGAGGCCTTCGGCCGCATGCTGAACGCGTTGGGCAAGACCCGCGACGAGTTTACCCGGCGCATCGTCACCACCTCGCCGGACGTGGCGATTTCAACCAATCTGGCCGGCTGGATCAACCAGCGCGGTGTGTTCCACCGGTCCGAACGGGCCGATGCCTTCCGCGAACAATCCATCGCCTCGCCGCTGAAATGGGACCAGGGCCCGGCGGGCCAGCATATCGAACTGGGCATCGCCGAGAACAACCTGTTCCTTATGCTGGCGGCGGCTGGAATTTCGGACCGGATCTTCGGCGCCCGGGTCTTGCCCGTCGGCACGCTGTACGACCCCTTTGTCGCGCGCGGGCTGGATGCGTTGAACTACGCCTGCTACATGGACGGACGCTTCATCGTCGTCGGCACGCCGTCGGGCATCACGCTGGCGGCCGAGGGCGGCGCCCACCAGTCGATCGGCACGCCGCTGATCGGCATCGCCCAGGACGGGCTGGCCGCCTTCGAGCCCGCCTATGCGGACGAGTTGGCGGTCATTCTGGAATGGGCCTTCGACTACTTGCAGCGCGACGGGTCGGGCGCGTCCGATACCGAGTGGCTGCGCGACGTGGAGGGCGGCGCGGTCTATCTGCGCCTGTCCACCCGGCCGATCGCCCAGCCGGCGCGCGAACTGGACGCGGCGACGCGGCGCGGCATCATCGCCGGCGGCTACTGTCTGCGCAAACCCGCTCCAGGCGCCGAAATCGCCATCGCCTGCAGTGGCGCCGTCATGCCCGAAGCGCTGGCCGCCTGGGGGGAACTGGCGGGGGAGGTTCCGGGCGCCGGGCTGCTGGCGGTCACCTCGGCCGACCGGCTGTCGGCCGGCTGGCACGCCGCCGAACGCGCCCGCCAGCGCGGCGAGGGCATGGGCGCGGCCAGCCATGTGGAACGGCTGCTGGAACCGCTGGCCCCGGCCGCCGGCATCGTCACCGTCATCGACGGCCATCCGGAGGCGTTGAGCTGGATCGGCGGCGTGCTGGGCCACCGGGTGAAACCGCTGGGCGTCGAGCATTTCGGCCAGAGCGGAGACCTGCCGGCGCTCCATGCGAAGTACCGCATCGATGCCGACGCCATTCTCGACGCCTGCGCCGCGGCCCTGCTGGGTCGGCGTGGCGCGCGCCCGGCCTCGCGCGCGGCGGAATAGCGGACCGCCCGCGAAGGTGCGGGCCGACGGTGCCTCGCGGTGGATGGCCTAATAATGGATGCTGACCGCCAGGCCGATCTCGGTCGTCGTGTTTTCGGGC
>JAHELM010000226.1 GCA_024644185.1 Rhodospirillales bacterium
TATTACGAACTGGGCTGGGGCGGTTTCTGGTACTGGGATCCGGTCGAAAATGCCTCGTTCATGCCGTGGCTGGTCGCCACCGGCCTGCTGCATTCGGCGATTGTCGTGGAAAAGCGCGACACGCTGAAGGGCTGGACCATCCTGCTGGCGATCATCGGCTTTTCGCTCAGCCTGATCGGTACCTTCCTGGTGCGCTCGGGCGTGCTGACCTCGGTCCATGCCTTCGCCACCGATCCCGAGCGGGGCCTGTTCATCCTGCTGCTTCTGGTGATCGCCATCGGCGGCAGCCTGGCGCTGTTCGCATTCCGCGCCCCGGCCATGCAGGGTGGCGGCTTGTTCCGCCCGATCAGCCGCGAGGGAGGGCTGGTGCTGAACAACCTGCTGACGGCGACCGCCGCGGCGACGGTGCTGCTGGGTACGCTCTATCCGCTGTTTCTCGACGCGCTGAATTTGGGCAAGGTCTCGGTCGGCCCGCCTTTCTTCAATGCCACCTTCATTCCGCTGATGGTGCCGGTCGCCGCGGTTGCCGGAATTGGCCCCCTGCTGGCCTGGAAGCGCGCCGATCTGGAAGGTGCGCTGGCGCGGCTGAAATTCACTTTCGCGGTCACGCTCGCTATCGTCGGTTTTGCCGCCTGGGCGAGTTGGGGAAAACCGGCGATAGCCCTGATCGGCATCGCCATGGGCGCCTGGCTCGGTGCCGCCTCGCTGTTCGAGTTCGCCGAGCGGATCGGCCTGTTCCGTCTGCATCCCATGGCCAGCCTGCGGCGGGCCATCGGCCTGCCCCGTTCCGCATGGGGCATGACCTTCGCCCATTTCGGTCTGGCCGTGGTCATCGCCGGCATCACCGGAACATCCCTGTGGAAGACAGAGGCTATCCAGTCAATGCGGCCCGGCGACACCATCGCGGTGGCCGGCTATGAGTTCCAGTTCGACGGCGTGGAGAATTTGCGCGGTCCGAACTACTTCATCGAGCGGGGTACCTTCACCGTTCGTCGCGATGGTGCGATCTACACCGTGCTCAAGCCTGAAAAGCGGCGGTATTTCGTGCAGCAGCGCGAAACCACCGAGGCCGCGATCCTGACCACGCCGCTCAACGATCTCTATGCCGTGATCGGCGACGAGACGGACGGAAGCTGGGTAACCCGCATCTACCACCACCCGCTGGTTCCCTGGATGTGGCTGGGTTCGCTGATGATGGTGATCGGCGGTGTGCTGAGCCTGAGCGACCGGCGTTTGCGGGTCGGTGCGCCGACCCGGCGCACCGCCATGCCCGCGGCGCATCCAGCCCCGGCGGAGTAAGACCCGATGCGTCGCATTCTCTATCTCCTGCCGCTGATCGTCTTCGCGGCCCTCGCGGCTTACTTCTGGGTCGGGTTGAACCGCGACCCGCGCCTCATTCCCTCGGCACTGATCGACAAGCCGGTACCGGACTTCGAATTGCCGGCGCTGATGGACGACGTGCCCGGCCTGGCAACCGCCGATTTCGGTGGCCAGGTGGTACTGGTCAACGTCTTTGCATCCTGGTGCATTCCCTGTCGGGCCGAGCATCCGGTGATCTCGCGCATCGCCGAGGAGGGCATCGTTCCGGTTTTTGCGCTGAACTGGAAGGACAAGACGGAAGATGCGGTCGCCTGGTTGGACGAACTGGGCAACCCCTATGCCCGCATCGGCCACGATCTGAGCGGCCGCGTCGGCATCGACTGGGGCGTCTATGGCGTACCCGAATCCTATCTGATCGATAAGGCGGGGCGCATTCGCTACAAACATGTCGGCCCGATCTTCGCCGAAACGCTGAACGAGACGATCCTGCCCATGATCGAGAAACTGAAGGCGGAATGATGTCCTGGCTGGTCCTGTTCTGGGTTGTAGCTGTCCTTACCACCCTCATTGCCGTCGCGGTGCTGGCGCTGCCTTTGCTGCTGCGTCGCGCCAGATCGATAACCGATACCGCCGCCTACGATCTCGAGGTTTATCGCGACCAGTTGGCGGAGCTGAAGCGTGAGCAGCAGCACGAATTGCTGAGCGCCGAACAATACGCCGCCGCCGAGGCGGAGATTTCCCGCCGCATGTTGGCAGCCGATGCCGAGTTGCAGCGGCACGCCGACGCCTTGCCGCGGGGCCTCGGTCGAACTGGCGCGGCGGCGCTGGCGATCGTCCTGATCGTCGCCGTGCCGCTTGGCGCGTCGCTGCTCTATCTGAAGGTCGGCAGCCCCAGCCAGCCCGATATGCCGCTGGCCCAGCGGTCCGGGAGCCCCGATGAGGGCGGCTCCGGCTCTGAATTGCAGGCGCAGATTGCTCAATTGGAGACGCAGGTCGCCACCAGCCCGGACGATGCCGAGGCGTGGCTGCACCTCGGGCTGGCCCGGAAATCCGCCAATCAATTCGCCGGGGCAGCCGCGGCGCTGCGCCGGGCGATGGAATTGCTGCCCGCGACGCCGGAACTCTCCTCCGAATTCGGCGAGACGGTGGTGATGGCCGCCGACGGCATGGTCACGCCGGAAGCGCGCAAGGCCTTCCAGACCGCGCTGGACGCCGACCCGTCCGATGTTCGCGCCTTGTTTTACATGGCTCTGGGAGACTATCAGGCGGGCAAGACGAAAGAGGCTCTGGACGCTTGGGTAGGGCTGGTTCGCGAAGCCCCCGCGGACGCGCCGTGGCTGAATGTGGTGCGCGCCCAGATCACCCGGGCGGCCGGGGATCTGGGACTGGATGTGGCGACGGTGATGCCGGAACCCCGGCCGGCCGAACGCCCGGCGGGGCCGGCCACGCTGACGCCCGAACAACGTGCCGCCATGGCGGAGATGTCGCCGGAGGAACGCGAGACCTTTATCCGGCAGATGGTCGACAGCCTGTCGGCGCGGCTTGACGAGAACCCGATGGATCTGGACGGCTGGCTGCGGCTGATCCGTGCCCGCACCGTCCTCGGCGAGGGCGACGCGGCACAGGCCTCGCTGGATCGCGCCTTGAAGGTCTTCGCGGCCGCCCCGGAAGCCCGGCGGCAGTTGACCGCATTGGGCGGCGAGTTGGGCCTGCGCCTGCCCGACGCCGGGGCCGCATCGAACAGCGATGGCGGCGCTGGTGCGACAAACCTGCCCGATGTATCCACCATGGTCGGAAAACTCGAGGCGCGGTTGAAGGCGGACCCGACCGATATCGACGGCTGGCTGCTGCTGTCGCGGTCCTACGCGGTGATGCAGCAGCCGGACAAGGCGCGTGACGCGCTGGCGAGGGCCGCGGCGCTGAACCCCGACAATCCGGATATGCTGACCATGCAGGCGCGGCAGATCCGCGAGGCCAGCGGCGGCAAGGAAACACCGCAGTCCCTGGCGATCATGCGCCATGTGCTGGAATTACAGCCGGACAATATCGAAGCGCTGTGGTTCGTCGGCCAGGCCGAGGCGGAAGCCGGCAATTTCGCGCATGCCCGTGAATTGCTGGAAAGGGCCTACGCGCAGATTCCCGCCGACAATGCCGACCGCGCCTTTGTGCGCAAGACGATCGACGCACTTCCCGGAGGCTGATTCCGGGGCAATAGTTACGGTGACGCTATGCTGCAGAGGCCGGGTACAACGGCATCGGGTGGAGGAACAATGAAACGCATGGGGATCGGGTACATTCGGGTTTGCGCTCTGGCACTGGCTCTTTCCTTGGCCGGAGGGGCGCCCGCCTTCGCCGGATGGGACGAAGGGCTCGCCGCCTTCAACGCCGGGGATTACGATAACGCAATACGCAATTTCCGGGTGCTCGCCGATGCCGGCGATGCCGCCTCGCAACATGCGATGGGCTTCCTGACGCTCAACGGCCTCGGCACACCGGCGGACAGCGCCGGCGCCGCAAGGTGGTTCACCCTTTCGGCCAAACAGGGCTTTACCACCGCGCAATACGATCTGGCCATGCTGCATTTCTACGGCGATGGCGTTCCCCAGGATGACTCCCGTGCCTTCGACCTGTTCAAGGCGGCGGCCGCGCAGGGCCACGCCGGCGCGCAGGAATCGGTGGCATATTTCTTCGAGCAGGGCATCGCGACCGAGAGCGATTTCGCCGAGGCAGCGCGCTGGTATCGCCAATCGGCCGATCAGGGCTGGGCGGGCGGTCAGTACGGTCTGGGCCGGCTTCATGTTTTCGGGTGGGGCGTGGCGAAAGACCCGGCCGAGGGCGCGAAATGGCTGGCCCTGGCGGTCGACCAGAACTTCACGGACGCGCAATACCTGCTTGGCACGCTCTATCGCGACGGGTCGGGTGTGGCCAGGGCGCCCGACAAGGCCGCCAACCTGTTTCGCGCCGCCGCCGACACGGGCAGCCCCGATGCCCAGGCGGCGCTTGCGGCGCTGTACGAACGCGGCGATGGCGTGCCGAAGGACTACAAGCAGGCCGCGCAGCTTTATCTGCAAGCGGTGGAGAGCAGGTACGACGGCCGCCCCTTCGCCATGCTCAGCCTCGGCGAACTGCACGAGAAGGGCCTTGGCGTGCCCAGGGATCCAGTGGCCGCCTATATGTGGTACCATCTGACCGCCAGCGTCTCGATGATCGGGGGCGACCAGGCGATGGAACGGCGCGATGCCGTTGCGGCGAAGCTGAGCCCGGCGGAAGTCGCCGAGGCCGAAAGCCGGGCCCAGAACTGGCTGGCACAACACCCATGACGGACGCTCCGCCGGATCGCCCGGTGCTTTCCGCCTGGCATCTTGCCGGGACGGGCGGAGGCGTGGAACTGGACCCGGCGATGCCGGCGTCCTGGCCGGCTGGAGACGGCACCTTGTGGCTGCATCTCAACCGAGCCGCCTCGGGTGCGCGCGAATATCTGACCGCCGGCCTGAGCCTGCCGGATGCGGCGGTGGAGGCGCTGATGGCGCCGGAAAGCCGGCCGCGGCTGATGCGGCATGGCGAGGGTCTTCTGGTCAATCTGCGCGGTGTCAACCTGAGTCCGGGCGCCGATCCCGAGGACATGGTCGGTCTGCGCATCTGGCTGGAGCGCGACCGCATCGTCACGTTGCGGCTGCGCAAGGTTTATTCGATCGACGACATGCGCGCCGGCCTTGCGGCTGGCCATGGCCCGCGCGATCCCGGCGATTTTCTGGTCATGCTGGCCGGGCGTCTGGTCGAACGGATGACACCGGTCATCGTCGGGCTGGGCGATGCGGTCGACGTCATCGAGGACGAGCTCGCCGAG
>JAHELM010000227.1 GCA_024644185.1 Rhodospirillales bacterium
GGGCGATATCCTGGTGGTTGCCCCGACCTCTTTTTCCGATGCCGGCTATTTCGGCGACCTGCTGGCCACCGCGCTGCAGGTACGCGGGGTGCGCGGGCTGGTGATCGACGCCGGTGTGCGTGACGTGCGCGATCTGACCCAAATGGGATTCCCGGTCTGGTCGAAATGCATTTCGGCCCAGGGCACGGTGAAGGAGACGCTCGGCAGCGTGAACGTTCCCATCGTGTGCGGCGGCCAGGCGATCGAGCCGGGCGATGTAATCGTTGCCGACGACGACGGCGTGGTTGTCGTGGCACGCCGGGACGCGGCGGAGGTGCTGGAAAAGTCGAAGGCGCGGGAGGCGCGCGAGGCCAGGGTGCGCGAGCGCTACCGGGCCGGCGAACTGGGTCTCGACATGAACGACATGCGCGGGCCATTGGCCGCGAAGGGCCTGATATATATCGAGCAGGAGGCGGAGGACTGAGCCATGATCATCGATTGCCACGGCCATTACACCACCGCCCCGAAGCAGCTTCAGGATTTTCGCGACGCCCAGATCGCGCGTTGCGCCGATCCGCTGCGACCGGAACTCGGGCCGATCCGCATCGGCGACGACGAGATTCGCGAGAGCATCGAGAACAACCAGTTGAAGGCGCTGCGCGCGCGTGGCGCGGACATGACGATCTTCTCGCCGAAGGCCTCGGCCATGGCGCATCATCAGGGCGACGAGGCGGCGTCGAAGGAATGGGCGCGCGCCTGCAACGACCTGATCCACCGGGTCGTCAGCCTGTTTCCCGACAATTTCATCGGTGTCTGCCAGTTGCCGCAGTCGCCCGGCGCGCCGATCGAAAATTCGATCGAGGAGTTGGAGCGTTGCGTCAACGAGCTTGGCTTTGTCGGCTGCAATCTCAATCCCGACCCTTCGGGTGGCCACTGGACGTCGCGGCCGCTGACCGACCGGTCCTGGTATCCCTTCTTCGAGAAGATGGTGGAACTGGATGTGCCGGCGATGGTCCATGTCTCGGGATCGTGCAACGACAATTTCCATGCCACGGGCGCGCATTACATCAACGCCGACACGACCGCCTTCATGCAGTTCCTGCAGGGCGACCTGTTTCGCGACTTTCCCGAACTGCGCATCGTCATCCCGCATGGCGGCGGGGCGGTGCCCTATCACTGGGGCCGGTATCGCGGCCTGGCCGACATGCTGAAGAGGCCGCCGTTGACCGAACACGTGATGAAGAACGTCTTCTTCGACACCTGCGTCTATCACCAGCCGGGCATCGATCTGCTGTTCCGGGTGATCGAGGTCGACAACATCCTGTTCGCGTCCGAGATGTTCGGCGCGGTCAAGGGCATCGACCCCGAGACCGGGCACCACTTCGACGACACCAAGCGCTACATCGACAATCTGGACATCGCCGCCGCCGACAAGCGCAAGGTGTTCGAATTGAATGCGCGGCGCGTCTATCCGCGGCTCGATGCGGCGCTGAAGGCGCGCGGGAGATAGCGCCGGCGTCGCTGATACATTTTGCCGCATTGCAACAAGGAGAGGGAGCGACCAGATAGGCGGTCAGATAGAGGAGCGATTCCGAATGACCATTGCCTATCACGATATTCCGGCCGCAAGCGGCAATTTTCTGGGCCGGATTCTGCGCCCGGTGGCGGCCTTTCTTGCCATGCTGGGGCGCAGCATGGATGCCGCCGAACTGCATGAGCGCATGAACATGCTGACCGACGTCGAACTGGCGGCGCGCGGCATGACCCGGGACGACATCGCGCTGATCGCACGGGACGTTCTGCTCCGCAAGCACTGAAAAAGACCGGCTTGGCCGGACAATGCGATCCGAAAACGGCGCCCGCCTCACGGGCGCCGTTTTCGTTGGCGCTGGTGCCTGTGTTATCCAGGATGATACTTGAAACATCATTATAGATAGAATATTAGTTATCCTCCGTTGTCAGCTCCGGAAATCGGATGCTTCTGAAGTGATCACCGCCGCGCAAATCCGTGCCGCTCGCGCCCTGCTTGGCATCGACCAGCGCAGACTGGCTGAGTTGTCGGGGCTGTCGGTGCCGACCATCCAGCGCATGGAAGCCAGCGGTGGCGTGGTTCGCGGTAATGTCGATTCCCTGATGAAGCTGATCGAGGCGCTGGACGGCGCCGGCGTCGAGCTTGTCGCCGAGGGCGCGATCAGCCAGGCTGGCGGGCGCGGGGTGCGGCTGAAGGCGTCGGCCAACGGTGGCCGGACCGATGGCGCCGACCCGGGCGCCACGCCGGGCATGAGGGACGGGGAATGACGCCGGTCGCGGTTCTTCTCTGGTGCGTGGCGGCATTGCTCGGCACCGCGGTTCTGGCCGTTGCCATTATCCGCAACCCGGCCCGCCACCTCGTCGTGTACGGTATTGCCCTGGCTTTGTCGCTGATTGCCCTCGGCGCGTCGCTGGCGTCCACGCTCGCCGATCCCGCCGGGACCTCGACCGTCACCTTGCCGTTCGGTCTGCCCTGGCTCGGGGCGCATTTCCGCGTCGATGCGCTGAGCGCCTTTTTCCTCGTGGTCGTCAATCTGGCTGGCGCGGCGGCCAGCCTGTTCGGGCTTGGCTATGGCCGGCACGAAGAGGCACCGCACCGTGTTCTGCCATTCTATCCGGCATTTCTCGCGGCCATGAATCTTGTCGTCCTGGCCGACGACGCGTTCTCGTTCCTGCTTTCCTGGGAGTTCATGTCGCTGGCATCCTGGGCGCTGGTGATGGCGCAGCACCGCGACCGCGAGAATGTCCGGGCGGGATATGTCTACCTGGTGATGGCCGGTTTCGGCACGCTTGCGCTGCTGCTGGCCTTCGGGCTGCTGTCCGGGCCCGGCGGAGATTACGGGTTTGCCGCGATCCGCGCGGCCGGGCATGTGCCGGTGGCAACCGCGCTGATCGTGCTGCTGGCACTGGTCGGCGCCGGGTCGAAGGCCGGCCTGGTGCCGGTTCATGTGTGGCTTCCGCTGGCGCATCCGGCGGCACCCAGCCACGTATCGGCGCTGATGAGCGGCGCCATGACCAAGGTCGCGATCTACGGGTTCATCCGGGTTGTCTTCGATCTGCTGGGCGAACCGCCCTGGTGGGCCAGCATGGCCGTGCTGTTCGCCGGTGGCGCCACCGCCCTGATGGGTGTGCTGCATGCCGTCCTGCAGCGCGACCTGAAGCGCCTGCTGGCCTACAGCACGATCGAGAATGTCGGCGTCATCTTCTGCGCCCTTGGCCTGGCGCTGGCCTTCCAGGCCAGCGGGATGCGCTGGGCGGCGGCCCTGGCGCTGACCGCCGCGTTGTTCCACGCCTTCAACCATTCCCTGTTCAAGAGCCTGCTGTTCCTCGGCGCCGGCGCGGTGCTGGCGGCAACCCGCGAGCGCGACATGGAACGGCTGGGCGGGCTGATCCGCCGGATGCCGGCCACGAGCCTGCTGTTTCTGGTCGGGGCCGTCGCCATCTCCGCGCTGCCGCCGCTGAACGGCTTCGCGTCGGAATGGCTGACCTTCCAGGCAATCCTGCAAAGCCCGGATCTGCCGCAGTGGGGCCTGAAGATCATGGTTCCGGCGATCGGCGCCGTTCTGGCGCTGTCGGCGGCGCTGGCCGCCGCCTGCTTCGTCAAGGCGTTCGGCATCACTTTCCTCGGCCGGCCGCGCTCGCCCGCCGCACGGGAGGCAAACGAGGTCGACCGCGTCTCCACCGCCGCGATGGCGGCGCTTGCCGCGCTCTGTCTTCTGGCCGGCATTTTCCCCGGCGTGATCATCGACTGGATCGCGCCGGTCACCCAGTCTCTCGTCGGCGCCCGCATGCCGGTGCAAACCGGGATCGCCTGGCTGTCGATCGTGCCGATCGCGGCCAGCCGCAGTTCGTATAACGGTCTTCTGGTCTTCGTCTTCGTCGCGCTTTCGGCCTCGACGGCGGCCTGGTTGATCCACCGTCTGGCCTCGCACCGGCTGCGCCGTGCCCCGGCCTGGGATTGCGGCTTCGTCGAACCCAGCCCGGTGACGCAATACACCGCCGACAGCTTTTCACAGCCGCTGCGCCGGGTCTTCGGCACGGTGGCGTTCCGGGCCCGCGAGCATGTGGACATTCCGGCGCCGGGGGATACGCGGGCGGCGCGGATGCGCGTGGACCTGCGCGATCTGGTCTGGGACGGAATCTATCTCAATCTGGCACAGGCGATCGGCTACGTCGCCGACCGGCTCAACCATCTGCAATTCCTGACCATACGGCGCTATCTGAGCCTGGTCTTCGGCGCCCTCGTCATCCTGCTCATGGTGCTGGCGCTATGACGGTTATCGGCGATCTTCTGGTGCAGTTCGCGCAGATGCTGGCGGTGCTTCTGCTGGCGCCGCTGCTGACCGGCTTCGTGCGCAAGGTCAAGGCGCGGCTGTTGCGCCGCCGCGGCCCGCCGGTCGTCCAGCCCTATCGCGACCTGCTGCGGCTGATGCGAAAGGAAGTCGTGCTGGCGGACAACGCGTCCTGGCTGTTCCGGGTCATCCCCTATCTGATTTTCGCCACCACCTGGGTGGCCGCCGCGCTGGTACCGACATTCGCCACCGGACTGATCTTCAGCTGGTCCGCCGACCTGATCGCGATCATCGCGCTTCTGGGAAGCGCCCGGTTCTTCCTGGCGCTCGCCGGCATGGATGCGGGCACCGGTTTCGGCGGTATCGGCTCCAGTCGCGAGGTCATGATCGCGTCGGTCGCCGAGCCGGCCATGATCATGGTGGTCTTCACCCTCGCCCTGGTCGCCGGGACGACCCAGCTTTCCGCGCTTGCCGGTTATATGGCCTCGCCGGTGGTCGGTCTGCGCGTCTCCATCGGGCTGGCGCTGATCGCCCTCACCATGGTGGCGATCGCCGAGAATGCGCGCGTGCCGGTGGACAACCCCGCCACCCATCTGGAGCTGACCATGGTCCACGAGGCGATGGTGCTGGAATATTCCGGCCGCCACCTGGCGATGATCGAGATCGCCGCTTCGCTCAAGCTCATGCTTTACGTGTCGCTGATCGCCGGCCTGTTCGTTCCCTGGGGCCTGGCCGCGCCCGTCGGCGCGCCATCGGCTTATGCCATCGGCGCGGCCGCATGGCTGGCCAAGATCGCAATCCTGGGTTTCCTGCTGGCCCTGTTCGAAACCGCGATCGCCAAGATGCGCGTGTTTCGTGTTCCCG
>JAHELM010000228.1 GCA_024644185.1 Rhodospirillales bacterium
AGCACGGTCGGCGCGATATCGGCCAGACGCCCGGACTCGATGCGCAACGCCCCGCCGGTCTCGCCGGCCAGGATCAGCGGTACCGGATTATGCGTATGCGCGGTATGCCTCTCGCCGGTTTGCGCATCGCGCATCACTTCGGCGTTGCCGTGGTCGGCCGTCAGCAGCAGCGACCCGCCGGCCGCGCGCACCGCCGCCTCCAGCCGGCCGAGACAGGCGTCCACCGCCTCGACCGCGGCCCGGGCGGCGGCCAGGTCGCCGCTATGGCCGACCATGTCGGTGTTGGCGTAGTTGACCACGATCAGATCGTAGACCCCGGTGCCGATGGCCGCGACCAGCCGGTCGGTGACCTCGGGCGCCGACATTTCCGGCTGCAGATCGTAGGTCGCGACCTTCGGCGAGGGCACCAGGATGCGGTCCTCGCCGGGGAATTCGCTTTCCCGCCCACCGTTCAGGAAGAATGTGACATGGGCATATTTCTCGGTTTCGGCGATGCACAACTGCCGCAGCCCGGCATCGGCCACGACCCTGCCCAGCACGTTGTCCAGACGGCCGGGCGGGAACAGCGAAGCCATCAGCCCGGCCAGGCGCGACGAATACTCGACCATGCCGGCCCGCGCCGCAAAGCCGACGCGCCGCCGGCGCGCGAATCCGTCGAAATCGGGGTCGAGCAGCGCCAGCAGGATCTCGCGCGCCCGGTCGGCCCGGAAATTTGCCATCAGCAGGCCATCGCCATCGCGCATCCCGGCGTAATCGCCGATCGCCGTCGGCGGCACGAATTCGTCGGTCTTGCCGGCGGCGTAGCCGGCGTCGATCGCCGCCAGCGGCGTCGCCGCGCGGCCGCCGGCGCCCTCCACCAGATTGGCGTAGGCCGTCTCCACCCGATCCCAGCGCTTGTCGCGGTCCATCGCATAATAACGGCCGCCGACCGTCGCCACCGTCGCGCCGGGCGCCGCGGCCAGGAACGCCGCCATATAGCCGCGCGCGCTGGAGGGCGGCGTGTCGCGCCCGTCGAGAAAGGCATGCACCGCCACCGGTATGCCGGCATCCGCCAGAATATTGGCCAGCCCGGCCATGTGCGCCTGGTGGGAATGCACGCCCCCCGGCGACAGCAGGCCCATCAGATGCGCCGTGCCGCCGCTCTTGCGCAGGGCGGCGATGAATTTTTCCAGCTCTCCGTTCGCCGCCAGCGACCCATCGGCCAGCGCCCGGTCGACCCGCGGCAATTCCTGCATGACCACGCGGCCGGCGCCGATATTCATGTGGCCGACCTCGGAATTGCCGAACTGGTCGTCGGGCAGCCCGACCTCGCCGCCCGAGGCATCGAGCCGGGCATGCGGACAGGACGCCTTCAGCCGCGCCCAGACCGGCGTACGCGCCTGGGCGATGGCGTTGTCCTCGATCTCGTCGCGCTCGCCCCAGCCGTCCAGGATGCAGAGCACGACGGGCTTCGGCCTTGATTTCTTTCCGTTCATCGGCATACCGATCTTCACAGGAATCGCCGCGATTTATAGCGGCATTCGCCGATGCGCACAAACCCCGCCGGATGAATTCGCCGTAATTCGGGCGATCGGGTCACATGTCAGGCCCTGTGGTAGGGGTGGCCGGCCAGGATCTGCTGTGCCCGATAGATCTGTTCGGCCAGCATCGCGCGGACCAGCATGTGCGGCCAGGTCTGCCGCCCGAAGGACAGGATGAGTTCGGCCCGCGCCCTGACCGCGTCGCTCAGCCCGTCGGCGCCACCGATGACGAAGACCGCCGTCGGCCGCCCGGCGTCCCGCCACGCCCCCAGCCGGGACGCCAACTCCGCGCTCGACAGGTTGCGCCCGGTCTCGTCCAGCGCCACCGCGACCGCCCCCTCGGGGATCGCCGCGAGCAGCAACTCGCCCTCGCGCCGCTTCAGATCGGCCGGGGCGAGGCGCCGCTTTTCCTCGACCTCGCGCAGGCCGAAGGGCCAGCGCATACGGCCGGCATAGGTCTCGAACAGGTCGCGCTCGGGTCCGGGCCGGGTGCGCCCGACAGCGACGATTTCGATCCGCACCGCGCTTGCGTCAGGCGCTGGCGGCCAGCGCCGCGATGGCCGCGTCCGGACCCCACAGCTTCTCGAGCTTGTAGAACTCGCGGACTTCCGGGCGGAACAGATGGACGACGACATCCCCGGCATCGACCAGCACCCAGTCGCATTGCGGCTGGCCCTCGGTCGCCACCGATTTCACCCCGGCTTCCTTGAGTTTTTCGATGAGGTGGTCGGCCATCGCGCCGACCTGGCGTGACGATCGCCCCGAGGCGATCACGATATAGTCGGCAAGGGTGGACTTTCCCGACAGGTCTATGACCGTCTCGTCCTCCGCCTTGTCGTCACCCAGCGACGTCAGGATCGTCGACAGGATGTCCTGGGAGCGCGCAGGCTTCCCTTTTTTCCTCGGTATGGCCGTGTCCTTTCATATGTTGGCCAGTCGCTTCTTTTCGCTCGCGGGGCGCCGCGCGGCCTTGCCCCGCGCCTCCCGGATCGCCGTTGCCGAAGCCGGATGAACCCGGATATGCAGGAACGCCCAGGCTGGGGGTTCCCGGCCGGCCAGCGTGCGGACCGCCCGTTCCGGCAAGCGGGAGGTGGCGAACCGCCGCGCCGCCGACCCCGACAACGCCCGTAAAGAATAGGGATGACGGGCAAAAACTGCAATGGGAACAAGCCGGAAAAGCATGTCCCAGCGATGCCAGCGCGGCAATTGCAGCAGATTGTCGGCGCCGATCAGCCAGACAAAGCGGATATGCGGCCAGCGCCGGCGCAGCGCCCGCACGGTATCCACCGTGTAGCGCGTGCCCAGCCGGGTCTCGATATCGGTGGGCCGTATCCGGGGGTGTCGGGCGACCGCGCGGGCCCGGGCCAGGCGGTCCGCCAGCGGCGCCATGCCCGATTCCGGCTTCAGCGGGTTCTGCGGCGACACCAGCCACCACACCGCATCGAGCCCAAGCCGTTGCAGCGCCAGCAGGCTGACATGCCGGTGGCCGCCATGCGCCGGATTGAACGAGCCGCCGAGCAGCCCGACCCGCCGCACCCCTTTCGCCCCCCGCACATGCAGCCCGCCCATCATGGGTCCAGTGATGGCACAGACCGGGCACCGGTGGAAGTCCCCGCCGCCGCGCGAGGGCGCCCGGTTAACCGGATATTCAGGAACGCGGCAGGATAATAATCGTTCGTGACTGGAAACACGGCGGCGCAAACGTGCCACGACTTGATATTCTCATTAAGGGGGGAGTTGCAGGATGACGACATACAAGGCCGGATTTCGGCGCGTTTTGGCCATGGCCTCGGGCCAGGGCGATGTGGCCCGGCGGGTCGCGTTTTCGGCGATGCCGATCTTGATTCTGGTTCTGCTGATCGTGTCGGGCTGCGCCAGCATGTCCAAGGATGAATGCCTGTCGGCCGACTGGTATGCGATCGGTGTCGCGGACGGGTCGAACGGTTATGAGCTGTCGCGACTGGGCGACCATCGCAAGTCTTGCGCCGAGGTCGGTGTTTCGCCGGATGCGGATCGTTATGCCCAGGGCCGGATGAACGGGCTGGAAGCGTTCTGCACGCGCGAGAAGGGCTATTATCAGGGCGAAAACGGCTACTCGTACCGCGGCGTTTGCCCGCCGCACCTGGAGCCGTATTTCATGCAGGGCTACCTGGCCGGCCAGGCCGTGTACAAGACCAAGCAGGAGATCGCGCGGCTGGACAACGAGCTCAAGAAGGTCCGCATCGAGATCGCCTCGGTCCGGGCCAACCTGGATCAGGGTTATGTCGTCGCCGAGGACGGGACCTCGCATGAGATCAGCAAATACGAGCGCGACGCGATGTATGAGCGCCTGCTGTTCCTTGGCCGCGACGAAGGCCGCCTGGAGGGCGAGATTGCTGCCCTGCGGAACAGTCTGGCGGGCGCCTGACCGGGTTCCGGCAACAGGATTGCGGGCGCGGGGCGGTCCATTCGGGCCGCCCCGTTCCGTTCAGGGACGGGTCTGGCCGGTGCCCCGGACGACATATTTGTAGGTGGTGAGCTGTTCCGCCCCGACCGGCCCGCGGGCGTGCAGGCGGCCGGTAGAGATGCCGATCTCCGCCCCCATGCCGAATTCGCCGCCATCGGCGAACTGGGTCGAGGCGTTGTGCATGACGATGCCGCTGTCGACCCGGCCGAGAAACCGGTCGGCCGCCGCCGCATCGGCGGTAATGATCGAATCGGTGTGGTGCGAGCCGTGGCGGTTGATGAAATCGATCGCATCGTCGACGTCGTCCACGACCTTCACGGCGATAATGGCATCCAGATATTCGGTCGACCAGTCCGCGTCGGTCGCCGGCACGATGCGGGCATCGATGCCGCGCGCCGCCTCGTCGCCGCGCAGCTCGCAGCCGGCCGCCGCCAGATCGTCGACGATGCCGGGAAGCTGCGCGGCCGCGATGGCGCGGTCGATCAGCAGGTTTTCCGCCGCGCCGCAGATGCCGGTGCGCCGCATCTTGGCGTTCAGCACCACCTTGCGAGCCATTGCCGGATCGGCGGCCTGGTGCACATAGACGCTGCATACGCCTTCCAGATGCGCCAGCACGGGCACGCGCGATTCGGTCATCACCCGCTCGATCAGCGAACGCCCGCCGCGCGGCACGATCACGTCGATCAGCCCGGCCATCGACAGCATCGCCCCGACGGCGGCGCGGTCGCGCGTCGGCGCCATCTGCACCACGTCCTCGGGCAATCCGGCGCGGCGCAATCCCTCGCGGATGCAGGCGGCGATGGCGGTCGAGGAATGGAAACTTTCCGAGCCGCCGCGCAGGATCGCCGCATTGCCCGCCTTGAGGCACAGACCGCCGGCATCCGCGGTCACGTTGGGCCGCGACTCGTAAATGATGCCGATGACGCCGAGGGGGACGCGGATGCGCGCGAAATGCAGGCCGTTCGGGCGATCCCACTCGGCCAGAACGGTGCCCAGCGGATCGGCCAGGGTCGCCACCTCCTCCAGCCCCCGCGCCATCGCCTCGATCCGGTCGGGCGTCAGCAGCAGCCTGTCGAGCAGGGCGGCGGACAGCTTCTTGTCGCGCCCATAGGCCATATCGCGGGCATTTTCCTCGGCGATCGTCGCGGCGCGCTCGCGGATCGCCGCCGCCCC
>JAHELM010000229.1 GCA_024644185.1 Rhodospirillales bacterium
TGATGTTCGACTGATCCGGGTTCGACACCGCACCGATCGTCGCCATGCACTCGCCGCGAACCATCCGAAGCTCACCCGACGAAAGCTTGATCTGGGCGTAGCCCGCATCGCGGCCGACCAACTGCACATAGGTGCCGGCCGAACGCGCGATCTGGCCGCCACGGCCGGCCTTCAGCTCGACATTGTGCACGATCGTTCCGACCGGAATGCTCGACAGCCGCATCGCGTTACCGGGCTTCACGTCCGTACGCTCGCCGGCGACGATGCTGTCACCGACCTTCAGACGCTGCGGTGCCAGGATATAGCTGAGCTCACCGTCTTCATAACGAATCAGCGCGATGAACGCGGTACGATTCGGATCGTATTCCAGCCGCTCGACCACCGCCGGCATATCGAACTTCCGGCGCTTGAAATCGATCAGCCGATACCGGCGCTTATGGCCACCGCCGCGCCAGCGCTGCGTGATCCGACCGTAATTGTTCCGGCCGCCCTTCTTGTGCAGGCCTTCGGTCAACGCCTTGATCGGGTCACCCTTGTGCAGGTGCGACCGGTCAACGAGGACCAGTTCCCGCATGCTCGGGGTGATCGGACGATATGTTTTGAGTGCCATGGTTTACAGCCCCGAGCTCACGTCTATGGATTGCCCTTCGGCGAGCGAAACCATCGCTTTCTTGTAATCGCTGCGTTCGCCGAGATGGCCGCGGAACCGCTTGGTCTTGCCTTTGACACGCAATGTGTTCACGGCCTCGACCTTCACCTTGAACAAGGCTTCGACCGCGGCCTTGATCTCGGGCTTGGTCGCATCGAGCGCCACACGGAACACGACCTGCCCATGCTCCGAAGCCATGGTCGCCTTTTCGGTCACGACCGGGGCACGGAGCACTTCGTAAATGCGCTCTTTGCCAGGAGTCGTGCGATTGAAGTACTTCCAACTCATTTCAGTCGCGCCTCCAGGTTCTCTACGGCGGCCCGCGTCAGGACCAGGGTGTCGCGCCGCAAAATGTCGTACACGTTGGCGCCCTGGCTGGGCAGCACGTCGACATTCGGAATGTTGGCGGCCGCCTTGGCGAAGTTCACATCGACTTCAGTGCCGGCCACGATCAACACGCTCTGCCAGCCAAGCTTGTCGAACGAGTTGACCAGTTCCTTCGTCTTCGGCGCCTTCATCGTCGCCTCGTCGAGGATCACCAGCTTGCCATCGGCCTGCTTGGCGGAAAGCGCCGAGCGCAGCGCGGCCAGACGTACCTTCTTCAACAGCTTGTGGGCATGATCGCGCACCACGGGACCGAAAATGGTCGCGCCGCCCCGGAACTGAGCGCCACGCAGGGAGCCGTGCCGCGCGCGACCGCCACCCTTCTGCTTGTACGCCTTCTTCGTGGTTCCGCTGATCTCGCTGATCGTCTTGGTCTTGTGATTTCCGCTACGCCGCTTGGCCAACTGCCAGTTGACCATGCGTGCCAGCAGATCCTTGCGGACCGCGACGCCGAAAACTTCGTCGGCAAGCTCAATCTCGCCCGCCGCCTTGTTGTCCAGGTTAATGATCTTGCACTTCATGGACGTCATTCCTTCGTGTCGGCCGCTTCAGCTGCGCTGGCCGGGGCCGCGGCCCCACGCAACGCCGCCGGGAAGGGCAGTTCGACATCCTTCGCCTTCCGCTTCACCGCATCCTGGATCAGCACCCAGCCACCCTCGGCACCGGGCACCGCGCCCCGCACCAGGACCAACCCCTGGTCGGCGTCGGTCGACACAATCTTCAGATTCTGCACGGTAACCCGCACATCGCCCATATGACCCGCCATCTTCTTGTTCTTGAAGACGCGACCCGGATCCTGGCGATTACCGGTCGAACCATGGCTGCGATGCGATACCGACACACCATGGCTGGCCCTGAGGCCGCCGAAATTGTGCCGCTTCATCGCACCGGCAAAACCCTTACCGATGCTGGTGCCGACAACGTCGACGAACTGACCGCTGACAAAATGTGCAGCCGACAATTCGGCGCCCACGTCGAGGAGCCCGTCCTGATCCACACGGAATTCAACCATCTTCCGCTTCGGCTCCACGTTTGCCTTGGCGAAATGACCGCGCATGGGCTGGCTGACATTCTTGACCTTGGCCTGACCGACGCCGAGCTGAACGGCATTATAGCCATCCTTTTCCGCGGTCCGCACAGCGACGACCTGGCAGTTATCCACCTTCAGGACAGTCACCGGAACGTGCTCGCCGGTCGTGTCAAAGACCCGGGTCATGCCCAGCTTCTGCGCAATAAGTCCACAGCGCATGATGCGTTTACCCCTAGAGCTTGATTTCCACGTCGACGCCCGAAGCCAGTTCCAGCTTCATGAGTGCGTCGACGGTCTGCGGCGTGGGATCGACGATATCCAGAACCCGCTTGTGGGTCCGGATCTCGAACTGCTCCCGGCTCTTCTTATCGATATGCGGACCGCGCAGTACGGTAAATTTCTCGATGCGCGTAGGCAACGGAATCGGCCCACGGACCTGCGCCCCGGTACGCTTTGCGGTGCTCACGATCTCGCTCGTCGACTGGTCGAGTACGCGGTGATCGAACGCCTTGAGGCGAATGCGAATGTTCTGGTTGTCCATGCGGTCCTCCAACGGTACGGCGGTGCCTTGCCCGGTTGCCCGGCGGGCGCCGCCGCCCGTCCAATCCCCTTTTGCTTACTCTACGACCTTGGTGACGACGCCGGCGCCGACGGTGCGGCCGCCTTCGCGAATGGCAAAACGCAGGCCCTCATCCATCGCGATCGGCGCGATCAGCTCGACCTCCATCGCGATGTTGTCGCCCGGCATCACCATCTCGGTGCCGTCAGGAAGCTTTACCGATCCCGTAACGTCCGTCGTCCGGAAGTAAAACTGCGGACGATAGTTCGAGAAAAACGGCGTGTGACGACCGCCTTCATCCTTCGTCAGGATATAGGCCTCGCACTTGAACTTCGTGTGCGGCGTGATCGAACCCGGCTTCGCCAGGACCTGGCCACGCTCCACTTCCTCGCGCTTCGTCCCGCGCAGCAGAACGCCGACATTGTCCCCCGCCTCGCCCTGATCCAGAAGCTTGCGGAACATCTCAACGCCCGTGCAAACCGTCTTCAGCGTCGGACGAATGCCGATGATCTCGATTTCCTCGCCGACCTTCACCACACCGCGCTCGATCCGGCCCGTCACCACCGTGCCACGGCCGGAAATCGAGAACACGTCCTCGATCGGCATCAGGAACGGACGATCCTTCGGACGATCCGGCTGCGGAATGTAGTCGTCAACCGCCTTCATCAGCGCAAGGATCGCGTCATGACCCATCTTCGGATCCTTGTTCTCAAGCGCCATCAGCGCCGAGCCCTTGATCACCGGAATGTCGTCGCCGGGAAAGTCGTAGCTCGACAGAAGCTCGCGAACCTCAAGCTCGACAAGCTCCAGAAGCTCCTCGTCGTCGACCTGGTCAACCTTGTTCATGAACACCACAAGCGCCGGAACGCCAACCTGACGCGCCAGAAGAATGTGCTCGCGAGTCTGCGGCATCGGCCCGTCAGCCGCCGAAACAACCAGAATCGCACCGTCCATCTGCGCCGCGCCCGTGATCATGTTCTTCACATAATCCGCGTGCCCGGGGCAATCGACATGCGCGTAATGCCGGGCCGTCGTCTCATACTCAACATGCGCCGTCGAGATCGTGATCCCGCGGGCCTTCTCCTCCGGCGCCTTGTCAATCTGGTCGTACGCCGTGTACGTCGCACCGCCCGTCTCGGCCAATACCTTCGTGATCGCTGCCGTCAGGCTCGTCTTCCCATGGTCAACATGGCCAATCGTGCCAATGTTGCAATGCGGCTTCGTACGCTCAAATTTCGCTTTCGCCATCGGTCTTACTCCGTTCCCTCGTCCATCAAGCCTTGTTGCGGATCTCGTCCGCAACGTGCTGCGGGACCTGCTCGTAATGGTCAAACTGCATGGTGTACTGCGCCCGGCCCTGGCTCATGGACCGCAGAGTATTGATATAGCCAAACATATTCGCCAGCGGCACCATGGCCGTAATCGCATGGGCGTTACCACGCCCCTCGGTGCCCTGAACCAGGCCGCGCCGGCTGTTCAGATCGCCGATCACGTCGCCCATATACTCGTCGGGCGTCACGACCTCGACACTCATCACCGGCTCAAGCAGCTTCGGACCGGCCTTCTCCATGCCTTCCTTGAAGGCGGCACGGGAAGCGATTTCGAAGGCCAGAACCGACGAGTCGACATCGTGGTAAGCGCCATCCACCAGGCTGACCTTGAAGTCGATGACCGGAAAGCCCGCCAGGATACCGGTATGGCGCGCCGATTCCAGGCCCTTCTGCACGCCCGGCACAAATTCGCGGGGGACGGAACCGCCAACGACCTTGCTCTCGAACTTGTAACCCTCACCCGGCAGCGCCGGCGCGAATTCCAGGATTACGCGGGCATACTGACCGGAACCGCCCGTCTGCTTCTTGTGCGTATAGTCGATTCGGGCCGGACGCGAAATGGTCTCGCGATACGCCACCTGCGGCGCGCCGATATTCGCCT
Source organism: Rhodospirillales bacterium (assembly GCA_024644185.1). Classification (GTDB taxonomy): domain Bacteria; phylum Pseudomonadota; class Alphaproteobacteria; order UBA8366; family JADFVY01; genus JAHELM01. The sequence goes on from JAHELM010000229.1 coordinate 4,555, forward strand.
CGACCTTGAACTCACGACGCATCCGGTCGACGATGATGTCCAGATGCAGCTCGCCCATGCCCTTGATGATGGTCTGGCCGCTCTCGACGTCGGTCGACACCCGGAAGCTCGGATCCTCGGCCGCCAGCCGCGCCAGGGCCATGCCCATCTTCTCCTGGTCGGCCTTCGTCTTCGGCTCAACCGCGATCTCGATGACCGGCTCGGGAAACACCATGCGCTCCAGCACGATCTGCTTGGCAGGGTCGCACAGCGTGTCGCCCGTCGTCGTATTCTTCAGGCCGCACAGCGCGACAATGTCGCCCGTCCGCGCTTCCTTCACGTCCTCGCGATGATTCGCATGCATCAGAAGCATGCGGCCGATCCGTTCCCGATCGCCCTTCACGGTGTTCATCACCGGGGTACCGCTCTGCAGCACGCCCGAATACACACGGACGAAGGTCAGCGAACCGACAAACGGATCGTTCATGATCTTGAACGCCAGCCCCGAAAACGCCTCTTCATCGTTCGGAGCGCGACTCAATGCGTCTTCGCTGTCGACCTTGAGGCCCTTGACCGC
>JAHELM010000230.1 GCA_024644185.1 Rhodospirillales bacterium
GACCGTGATCGACGCCGACGAGATCATCGTGCTCGACCAGGGCCGCATTGTCGAGCGCGGCCGCCACGCCGATCTGCTGGACCGTGCGGGTGCCTATGCGGCCATGTGGGCGCGCCAGCAGCGCGCGCGCGACGGTTCAGACTTCCAGATGGAACAAGGGGCGCAGCCTTACGCCGATCCAGTTGCCGGGTAGCGCCGCGGCGATCCATATCCAGCCGTGCAGGCTGGTCGAAGCGGCACCCGAAAAGAAGGCGCCGATATTGCAGCCATAGGCCATGCGCGCGCCGTAACCCAGCAGCATGCCGCCGATCGCCGCCGCCAGCAGGCTGCGGGCCGGGACCTTCAGTACCGGTGCGAAGCGCCCGCCCAGTCCGGCAGCCGCGAGCGCGCCGAGGATAATTCCAAAATTCATCACCGAGGTGTCGTCGGCGAAGATGCCGGCGGCCATGGCTCGAACCTGGAATCCACCCTGCCAGAAGCTGCTGTCCGCCGGATTCCAGCCTAGCGCCGCGGCCAGCTTCGCGGCCCACAGCGTGAAACCCCATGTGATCGACCAGGCATGGCCGGAAATCTCCAGCGTCAGCCAGTTTCCCAGCGCCAGAAGCACACCGCTGAGCAGCAGGGGCCAGGGGCCGGCGATCAGCCGGCGCAGGTTGAATTTCGCGTCCCAGATCGGGCGTTGCGTACGCCCCTGGCCAAGTCGGCCGAGCGCCACCCAGATCGATGCCAGCACGCCGAGCTGAAGGACGGGCACAAGGCTCCAGCCGAATTCCCGGCCCAGCGAGATGCTGGCGCCGCCGGCGCGCAGATCCTGCCAGCGTTCCCAATCGAGCGTGCCTGTGAAGGCGCCAAGGCAGAAGAAGGCGAGGGTGACCAGCATGCGGGTGCTGCCGCCACCGACCGTAAACAGCGCGCCCGATCCGCAGCCACCGCCAAGCTGCATGCCGATGCCGAAGATGAATGCGCCGATCACGACTTCCCAGCCGGCGGGGGCCAACGCCCCATAGACCGGCCGCCCGGCGAAACCGATGCCGCTGGCAAGGACCGGCGCAAACAGCATTGTGGCCAGTCCGAGCATGACGATCTGTGCCCGAATACCCGACATCTCGCGTCGCACGAAGGCATTGCGATAGGCGGCGGCGAAGCCCAGGGACGCGTGGTAAAGCGCGGCGCCCAATACGCCTGCTATAGCGAACAACGTGCCGAGTTGCCACGAATCGATGCCAAGCACGATCGCGCCCGTCGCCAGCACCAAAAGGCCGGCGACCGCCACCGGCCATTGGCTGGGCAGCGGTATCGTGGCGCGGGCCGTGGCGGGAGTCTTTGTCTGGCTCATGATCCGGCGGAGTTTATCTCGTGACCGCTATCCGTCCCGCGGCGTCCAGGCCAACCATCCCTTTGAACTGGCGGGCAATTTCATCCGATCCAACGGAACCGGCGCGGTTCCGCTGGACCGGATATTGCCCTAGCGGCTGATCTTCTGAAGCGGCATGAACTGAATCACCGAAGCCCCGCGGAAGCGCCTGCGACGCAGACCGAGAGCGATGAGCATGGACCGATACAAATTATAGAACATGGCTGGACGTTCCCCTTCGTCGCAGTTCTTTATCGCACGCCGGTTCCCCACCAACCGACGCGGTGTATGGAGGCTATTCTAGATATGGTAGCCGCTTGCGGTCAACCATTCTAGATATTGTGGAAAATGATGGGGATAACTTGTGGATAAGTGGGTTGTCAGGGTTAACCCCGGCGGTTCGCCGATCAGGTGCGCCAGCAGGTCGCCCAGGCTGCAGCCCCTTGACGCCGAGAGGGTTCAGGAGGATGTTCCGGCCGCCGCACGAAACGGATCCTCCGGATTCGGTCCGGCGCAGGCGGCTGTTTGTCAGGCGTCGTTCGGAGCGTGCGTTCAATATGACATCGGGAAATTCCCAGGCGGATCGTCGGCTGGCGTTTGCGCTCGCGCTGAAGGCCGAGGGCGATTATCCGGGCGCCGCCTCGGCCCTCGAGCAGGCCCTCGAACTGGCGCCGGATTGGGCCGCCGCGCATTTTACCTTGGGCGAGGTGCGCGAGGCCGCATGCCAGCGCGACGCGGCAATTGCCGCCTATGCCGCCTGTCTGGTCCGTGACCCGGAAGACGAAATGGGGGCCAGCGTGCGTCTGGCGCTGATGGGCGCCACGCCGATGCCCGCCGCCTTGCCTGAAGCCTATGTGCAAACCCTGTTCAACCAGTATGCGCCGGCCTTCGAGCGGTCGCTGCTGGGCAATCTTTCATATCGCGCGCCGCGGCAGTTGGGCGAAGCGGTCGAGTCTCTGATTCCGGCCGAAGCAAGATGGGCGCGCGTGCTGGACATCGGTTGCGGTACCGGTCTGGCTGGCGAGGTGTTTCGGGGCCGGGCAGCCTGGCTGGAGGGCGTCGATCTCTCCGCCGGCATGGTGGCCGTTGCCGGACGCAAAAAGCTCTACGACCGGCTGGAAACCGCCGAGGCGGTCGGATTTCTGGTCGATCTGGCCGATGCCAGCTACGATTTCGCGGTGGCCGCCGACGTGGTCATCTATATGGGCGATCTGGCGCCGCTGTTTGCCGGGGTCGTCCGTATCCTGAAGCCCGGCGCGTTGTTCGCGCTAACCACCCAGCGGGGTGAGGGCGAGGGTTATCTGCTTGGTGGCGAGCACCGGTTTTCCCATTCGGTGCCCTATCTCCGGCGCGTTGCCGCGGGGGCTGGGCTGGAGGTGGCGCTGCTGCGGGAAGCCGCCTGTCGAACCGAGAAGGGGCGGGACGTGCCGAGCGTGGTCTGCGTGCTGCGCAAGCCGGTTCCGGCGAAGGAGATTCTGGCCGGAAGCCTGCCGCCGGGACGGCGCAGCGGTTCACGCGAGCCGGGCTCGATGCCGGTCTAGCTCATCGCCCGGCGGGTTACCGCGGCGATCACGGCCCATACGGAAAACCGCAATGTCAGCGCGCCGACCGTGCGCATCTCATAGGCGCCGCCGGCCATGACATGCAGGCCGAAAGCGGCCCCCGCCAGCAGGGTTGCTACCGCAATTGCCAGCGATAGCGGCGCCGCCCAGCGCCGCCACCGCCATAGCGCCACCGCCGCCGCGACATAGGAAAATCCGGCCAGCGTGTTGAACCAGACAACGAAGGGAACGTAAGCGCCCGCCGCCTGCCGCGCGGCCTCGGCCAGCAGCACGCTGCCGCCGGACATGATGGTCATGCCGCCGAACACCCCGGCAACCACGGCCACCGGCTTCGCCCAGGGCGGCGCATTCGCGCAGGTCCGCATTGTCACGTCCTCCCGTCGATATTCCGAAGCAAGAAGATTGGGGTGCGGCAGGAACCGTAAAGGTGGCGTGTTGTCGCGGATGCCTCAGGCCAGCAGAAGGCCCGTGGCAACCGCCAATCCCGCGGCAAGAAAACCGATGCCGACGATACGGGCGATCAGGACGCCATGTGGCAGCAGTTTCTCGGCCAGCACCACCAGCGCCAGGACCGCAACCCACAGCAGGTTCATGACGCCCAGCGCGAACAGCAGCAGCATCGTCGCCCAGCAGCAGCCGACGCAGTAGGCGCCGTGCTCCAGACCCATGAGAAACGCGCCCTTCGCGCCCGGGCGATTGCGATGCAGGAAGAAATGCAGCGGCGATCGGCAATGGCTCAGACAGGCATGTTTCAACCCCGTCAACTCGTAAAGCCCGGCCCCGACGAATAAGCCGCCGGTCAGCCACGGGCTGGCGCTTGTCATCCCTGGCGTGATCAGCATCAGGCTGGCCAGCGCCCATTGCAGCAGAACCGCCAGAAGGCTGAATCCCGCCCAGCAGGCCAGGTAGCCGAAGGCGAACAGGATTACCGGCGTGAACGGCGCACGCGGGGGGGCGGCACGCCGCTGGGCCGCGGCATAGAGCAGCAGCATCGGCGCGGCGCTGGGCAGCATCATTGCGACCATCATCACCGCCCACATGGCGAACATGCTGGCGAAATAGGCCGCGTTCCAGACGGGTGTCGCCATTGGCATGGCCGCATCCATCGGCATCGGGCTTCGCAGCAGATAGAGCCAGGCAATGGCGATGAGCGCGACGCAGCAGGCCGCCACCACCGCGCGATCCCGTTTCAGGATTGCGGCGAGGGCATCGGTCGGTCCGCGGGGACCGTAAGGCTGTAGGTCGGGAACACCCATCGCCGCCGACTGTGCGCCAGGCCGGCCCGAACCGCAAGCGCCCCCGGTATCAGCCGATGCGCAACTCGGCGAAAAAATCGTTGCCCTTGTCGTCGATGACGACGAAGGCGGGGAAATCCTCCACCTCGATGCGCCAGATCGCCTCCATCCCCAGCTCGGGATAGGCGATGCACTCGACTTTGCGAATGCAATCCTGGGCCAGCCGCGCCGCCGGTCCGCCGATCGAGCCAAGATAGAACCCGCCATGCTTCTTGCAGGCATCGCGCACCGCGGCGCCGCGATTGCCCTTGGCCAGCATGACCATGGAACCGCCGGCTGCCTGGAACTGGTCGACGAAACTGTCCATGCGCCCCGCCGTGGTCGGCCCGAAGGCGCCCGAGGCATAGCCCTCCGGCTTCTTCGCCGGGCCGGCATAATAGATGGGGTGGTTGCGGAAATAGTCGGGCAGAGGCTCGCCGGCATCCAGCCGTTCACGCAGTTTGGCGTGCGCGGCGTCGCGGGCGACGATCAGCGGCCCAGTCAGCGACAGCCGTGTCTTGACCGGGTGCTTCGTCAGCGCGGCGAGAATCTTCTTCATCGGCTGGTTCAGGTCGATCTTCACCACCTGGTCGCTGAGACTTTCAGTGCCGATCTCCGGCAGGTATTTCGCCGGATTGGCCTCGAGCTGCTCCAGGAAGATCCCGTCCCTGGTGATCTTGCCCAGCGCCTGACGGTCGGCCGAGCAGGAGACGCCGATACCAATGGGCAGGCTGGCACCGTGCCGGGGCAGGCGGATGACCCGCACGTCATGGCAAAAATACTTGCCGCCGAACTGGGCACCGATCCCCATCCGCTGGGCCAGGACGTGAACCTTCGCCTCCATCTCCAGGTCGCGGAAGGCATGGCCCGCTTCCGACCCTTTCGTCGGCAGCGAATCGAGATAGCGGCAGGAGGCCA
>JAHELM010000231.1 GCA_024644185.1 Rhodospirillales bacterium
TACCGCCACCGTTGTCACCGCCGCCGTTACCACCGCCGTTGTCACCGCCGCCGCCGTTACCGCCGCCGTTGTCACCGCCGCCGCCGTTACCACCGCCGTTGTCACCGCCGCCGTTGCCGCCGCCGTTGTCACCTCCGCCGCCGTTGCCACCACCGTTGTCGCCGCCGCCGTTACCGCCGCCGCCGCCATCATGCTCGCCGTCGCCGCCGCCGCCGCCGCCGCCGCCATCGTGCTCACCGTCGTAATCGGCGCCAGCGTTGCCATAGCTAAACGCCGGTCTGTCGTCGATCAGGGGCATGCCAACGCTGCAGCCAGCCGTGAACAGCAAAGCCGCAAGCAAAGATAGTGACCGTTTCATTTCGGACCTCCCTCCGAAGCAGGTCGCGTCGTTCGCGCATATTCGCGACGCCACGCTATCTCCGGGCAAGTACACGTCGCCCTTCGATCGCCCGCGAGGGAGAATCAGCAACTTTTATGCCAAATTGCCGAAAATTGTAAACAACGGATATTGGCCAATTATTTTGAAATCGCGTCCCCATTTTCGAGGGTTGCGCGAGCTTCCCGTCAATTTTTGTTTACGTTATTTTAACCAGATGTTTACAAGGAATTCTTCCCGGCCCGGCGATGCGGACAGAGAACCGGACCTTTCCGCCTCGCTTCGAACGGCAGGCGCCGCCGGAGAGCGGCTGCCGCCGTCGTCGAAACGGGATCTCAGGTCGCGCCCGGCCCGGGCGTCAGGACCGCGAGAATGCCGCCGTGGCTTGGAATCAGGGGTAGACCGCGGCTTTCCTTGTCGCGGATCTCTTCGGTCGCTTTCTTCAAGGCGACGAAGCGTTGGGGCATCAGCGGGTGGCTGGCCGACGATTCGATCATCGACGGGAAGGCCACCGCGACACGACGCCAGAAAAGCGGCGCTCGTTCGATATCGTACCCCGCGCGAGCCATGATATAGAGGCCCACATAGTCCGCGTCGGCTTCCTGGCTCTTCTTGTCGGCGAATGCGTTGGCGAACAGGCCGGCATGTCCCATCACGTTGTGTGCCAATTCGTGCGAGATGACCAAGGCGAGTTCCGTCTCCTCGCGCGCGAACCATACCATCCCGCGCGTAATCCTGATTCGCGCGCCATCGGCATAGGCATTGATCTTGTCGGTATCCATGACCTGGACCGGATAATCGCAGACCGCTACCGGCTGAATGGACACCCGCCGGGAATTGGGCCCGGCAAGCGCCAGTTCGGTTCCCGCCGGTCCGGCCTTTCTCAATGCTTCATTGGCGCGGGCGACCGCACCTGCGCCGCCCGGCAGCGCCTGGCCGCCAATCCCCAGGACGCTGTCGCCTTCGCGCAGACCGGCCTCAGCCGCGGGAGAGCCCGGCAAGACCGACAACACGCGCACCGAATCGTCGAGGCCAAACGTCGCCGCCGCCAGCGCTTGCCGGCTACCCTCGAAACTGTTCCGATCGGCGAGGACCATTCCATAATCATAGGTCGTCTGCTCGCCACAAAACTCGGCCGCTGCGGACATAAGGCGAAAAACAACGCCATCGATCTTCCGCTCCTGGGCGATCTGGTCTTCGAGCGCCAAGCGAAGCTGGAGGTTTGCCTCCGTGTCAACTTCGGCGCCCTCCGGCCCGACCTGCGTTGCGGGAGTCGCGCAGCCCGCCAGAACGAGCGCACCGACGATCAGCGCTCCTCTGCGAAACAGCACATGGAGTTCATGGCTTAGTGAAAATCGGGTGTCGTGGTCGGGGAAAGTGTTCATTTCAAATATATCGCTTTTATTTTAAATGTGGCTCAACTGCTACGGTGGCGAAATTCTCCTGGACCAGCCAATTGATGCACCATCAAGTTTAAAATCGCGTTAACTCTATAATATTCCCATTTCATCGCTATGATTCGGACTTTTCTCATATGGTTAACACGGCACCCGATTCTCTGGCGATTTGAGTTTACGGTTATTTAACCTTATTTGGATTGTCGGGTTCAGCCGATCGGTATAGAATGGTTCATAGGGAGCTGGTGGTCCATTGGGTTGGGGTTAACAGGGGTATACGGACAATGACTGGGGTGGGGAGACCTGTCTTGTTCGCGGATCAGATGAGCGAACACGATCTGATTTGCGAAATCAGGTCCCGGCAGGGTGGCGGGACCGCTACACGGGCAATATCGCGAGACGCGCTCATAGCGCGGGGGGCCCCGGCATTGGCGGACATGCTGATGCGGGCCTGTCTCAAATATCCTGAATTGGCGACGGAACTGTCCTGTTTCGAGGCAATTCCGCGCGCGGTCGAACACGCGCGAACCGCCAACACGGTTCCGTCGGTGTCACCGGTGAAGCGCGATGCCGCGAGCGATCCCTACATGGTTGGAAGCTGTGCGGCGATGCAGGTGGTGTTCCACGCCATTCGGCGCTTCGCCACCACCGATGCGCCGATTCTCGTCACGGGCGAAAGCGGAACCGGCAAGGAACTGGCGGCACGGGCCATTCACGAGCGGTCCAGCTATGCCAAGGGGCCGTTCGTCGCGGTGAACTGCGCCGGATTGCCGGCCTCGCTGATCGCATCGGAACTGTTCGGCCACGAGAAAGGCTCGTTCACCGGCGCGCTGGCCCGCCGGATCGGTCGCATCGAGGAGGCCGCGGGCGGCACCTTGTTTCTCGACGAAATCGGCGATTTGCCGCATGAATTGCAGGCGAATCTTTTGCGTTTCCTTCAGGATCGCACGATCCAGCGCGTTGGCAGCAACCAGAACATCCGTATCGACACGCGGGTCGTCGCAGCGACAAATGTCGACCTTGAGCGCGCCGTTGTCGACGGCCGGTTCCGGCAGGATCTCTTCTTCCGCCTGGACGTGCTGCGAATCCATCTGCCGCCGCTGCGTGCCCGCGAGGGCGATGTGGAACTGCTGATCCGCTACTTCCTTACCCAGGCCGCGCGGGAATTCGGCGTCGACCCCGCGCCGTCGATCGAGCCGGGGACCATGAATGGCCTGAAGGCCTATCCGTGGCCCGGCAACGTGCGCGAATTGATCAGCAAGATCCGGCGTGCGGTCGTCATGGCCGGCGACCGCGCAATCGCCATGTCCGATTTCGATCTCAATGGTCCCTCGGCGACCCTGGCGCCATGCCGGCCGGCCGCGGCAGCCGAAGTCCGGACGGCGGAACCGGACCAGTCCGATCTGGCCCCCGACCTGGCCACGGCGCGGGCCCGCGCGGAGCGCGATGCGATTGCCGACGCGCTTCAGAAGAGCCAATTCAATGTCACGCGAGCCGCCCGGGAACTTGGCGTCTCGCGCGTGACGATGTACAAGCTGATGGACCGTTACAATATCCAGCGCTAGCGCATCGCGCGGGATATAACGGACATCCGGGACGCGGCAGGACGGCTTCAAAACCGTTTTCTGCCGCGTCTTCGTTTCGGCCGCCGTCATGCTTGCCGGAGACGAGAGCCTGTTTCCGCCATCACAGCCCGCATTTTGCCGATCGCCCGGCATGGCACGATCCTTGCGAATCCCCTTCCAGACGAATAGCGGCCCAAGACGGCTTCCGGAGCGGTTTCGGGTCGGTTCGACCAATTCAGGGATAGCCATGTATTTCACCGATCTCATTTCGCGACCCGACGCCAAGGCGCTGTTCGAATTCTGGCTGGAGAAACGCGGCAGTCGGCTGTTGCCGACGCGACGCGATATCGACCCGACCGGTATTCCACCGCATATCCTGCCCAGTCTTTTCCTGTACCGGCGCGAGGACAACCGACGGTTCCGATGCGCCCTGGCAGGCACGGGGATCGTCCGGATCGACGGTTGCGATGCCACCGGGCACATGCTCGACGAGGTGCATTCCCGGTTCGGGGGCGATAACCTGCCGGCGCTGTTTTACGAAGTAGCGCGTACCGCCCTGCCGATCTATTGCGCCGGCGAGAGCCAGGGAGCCAATGACACGCGCCGGCAGTTCTGGCGCATTCTGCTGCCTGTCGGCGGCGTCGGCGCATCGGTCGAGTACATCTTCGGGCTGTTCGGGATCAGCACGATAATGGGCCAGTCCATGGGATGGTCGTCGCGATCGCTGGGTGCGACCACGCTGGAGGTTCTTCGCGCCCTGCCGACGGAATTCCCCGGCCCTGCCGGCTTGCACCGTTTCGGGTGACGACAGCGGACGCGCGCCATCGGCGTTGACAGGCGCGGCCCGGAATGGTCGACTTCCCCGCGGGACGAAAACCCGTGAGAGCCGGAGATGCCGGATGACGCTGTATGACGAGATTCGGAAGGCCTGCGAAGGTCTCGAAACCGAGGATCTGCTCCGATACCTGATTCAGGAAAGGTTTCCCGGCCGCACGGTTGTCACCGCGTCGCTGCGCGCCCCCAGCATCGTCGTCCTCAGCCTGGTCGCGGCGATCGCGCCGGAGACCCCGATCGTGTTCTGCCGTCCGGGCGATCTCTTCGACGAAAGCCGCGCGTTCCGCGACCGCCTGATAAAACGCCTCGGCCTGACCAATGTCGGCGAGACAGCCGGCGGCGAGGCCGGCATTCTGCCCGACGCGGCGGACCATTACGAACGGATGTGGGCGGAATACAAGAGCGGCCTGGGCCATGTGCACGAAATGGTTCACCTGAACGACGTGCTGGCCGACTACGATTGCTGGATCGGCGCGGTCTACCATTTCACCGCGCCGCAGACACGGCTGCGCGTCGACCAGGAAGGACGGCTGATCCGGGTCGACCCGCTGATCGACTGGCCCCCCCACGACGTTCGCGCCTATATGCGCAAACACGATCTGCAATTCCATCCCCGCGCCGGCAAGCGCGTCGACCCGCGGCTGCCGCACGATACCCCCTGCCCACCGACCTATCATTTCTGAATCCGGCGGCGGGAAGCGCCAACCCCGTCAGCTGGCGCCGAACGCATCGCGATGCCTGGCGATTTCCGCCCGCGGGACACGGCCCTTGACGGTGGCCATGCGGTTGCAGCCCCATTTCCGCCCATCCGGCGAATTCTGATCCTCCGGGCCGGAGACCCAGATGCCGCGGCACCCGGACCGGCTGCCCAGCCGGTGGGGTTCGGTCGGCATCTGCTCCGAGACGGTCTCCTCGGGACGGATATTCATGCC
>JAHELM010000232.1 GCA_024644185.1 Rhodospirillales bacterium
CACGCCAACATTGCCGCGCCGCGCCTCGTCGTCCGACGGCGCCGCGCGCATGATCGTCCCAACACGCGTTTCCGGGTCCCCACCCATTCACGCCGGTCCTTCCCGGTTCTCATTCGGTCGTTGCAGTGAAAATTCATGCACATTTTTTCACCCTTGTGAAGCAAAGTTTCACTCGCGGCAGATTGCCTGCATTCGCCCAGGTGTTAACGGGCAGTAAACGGTTGACGCCCTACCCTGTCGCTCCGATTCGATAACCCTTGAAAAGGCGCCGCGCCCAGCTCATGACCGCAATTACTGCCGAATCCCTGACCCGGGCCGCGATCAAGTTTCCCAGTGCCGTGCTTCTGCCGGTCCTGGTTCTGGTTACCGCCTCCATCGTTATCGTCTATTCAGCCGATATCCCGCCCGCCATCGGCGCGCCCATCCCCTATCTCCCCTATGCGATTGGCCTGGTCGGCGCCATCATCGGCTGGCGCTTCAATCGCGGCCGCCTGGTCTATGCGATGGTTGCCATCGTCATCGGCCACTGGCTGCTGGCCGGGCCGGCGCGCGCCGTGCGGCCGGGCAGCGCCGATCAGATTGGCTATCTGGCCTATGCGACCCTGTATCCCTTCGGCCTTGCGGCGCTTTCCGTGCTGCGCGAACGCGGATTAACGACCCGGCATGGCATGATACGCGCGGCGTCGCTGCTCGGATTGTGCATCGTCGTGGCCGCGATCGCCGGGGCCAATCATTGGCTGATCCCCGAGGCGGCACGGGCAATCAAGGGCGTCACGGTAAGCCTTCTGGCTTTCGATTTCCTGCCCCAGGCGTGGGAATCCGCGACGCCACTGACCGATCTGGCGGCGGTTGCCTTCGTCGCCGGAACGATCTTCTTTATCGCGCGCATGTTCTTGCATGACCATCCGCCCCTGGACAGCGGGGCGCTGGGCGCTCTATTGGCAACCGGGCTGGCGCTGCACTTCGTTGGCCAGGGCGATACGCCGGCGACGTTCTTTGCCGCCGCCGCACTGATTCTGATGATCGCCGCCTTGCAGGACGGCTACCGCCTGGCCTTCGTCGACGAGTTGACCGGACTGCCCGGCCGCCGCGCCCTGACCATGGAAACCGCCAAGCTTGGCCAGCGTTATGCCATTGCCATGCTGGATGTCGACCATTTCAAGAAATTCAACGACACCTATGGCCATGATGTGGGCGACCAGGTGCTGCGCATGGTGGCCAGCCGGATGGACCGGATCACCGGGGGCGGCAAGCCCTTTCGCTATGGTGGCGAGGAATTTACCGCCCTCTTTGCCGGCAAGACCCGCGATGAGGCATTCTCGCATCTGGATGCCCTGCGCAAGAGCATCGAGGAGTCCGGATTCGTCATCCGCGACAAGGGCAGGCCTAAAAATAAACCGGAATCGGGCAAGAAGCCGCGCAAATCGGCGAACGGGGCAAAGACGGTTTCAGTCACCATCAGCATCGGCGTGGCCGAACGTACCGAACGGACGCCGACACCCGAAACGGTTCTCAAGGCCGCCGATCAGGCGCTGTACCGGGCCAAACAGGCCGGGCGCAATCGCGTCAGCACCTGACGGTTACTGGAACAGCCGGCGGATCACGTCACCGATATCCTGTAATGTCATAGGCTCGCGGGGCTCGTCCCCGGCGGCCAGCGGCACACCCTGCACATCGCCCGCCGCCACGGCCTCACCCGCCGGCGCCGCATAGACCGACGTCATGAAATCACGCCAGATGCGGGCAGGAAGGCCGCCGCCGTTCAATCCCTCCACGGGGCGATCGTCGTCGCGCCCGACCCAGACCCCGACCACCAGATCGCCGGTGAAACCGATATACCAGCCGTCCCTATTGTCCTCGCTGGTTCCCGTCTTGCCGGCGGACGGCCGACTGAACGCGGCGGCGCGGCCGGTGCCGGTCTGCACAGTCGCCATCAGCATATCGACCATCTGGTCCCGCTTCCAGGGCAGCACCCCGCGCTTCATCGAAGCCGGCGGCTGGTGTTCCCACAGCGTCTGGCCATGCCCGCGTATTTCCCGAATGCCATAGGGCTCCACGTGCTTCACGTCGGCCGCGATCGCGGCGTAGGCCCCGGTCAATTCCAGCAGCCGCACCTCGAAACTGCCCAGCGCCAGACTGGGCGTCGGCTGCAAATTCGTGGTGATACCCAGCAGGCGCGCGACGCCGATCACGCGGTCGCGCCCCACATGCTCGGTCAGCTTGACCGCCACTGTGTTGATCGATTCCGCAAAGGCGGTTCGCAGGGTCACCTCACCGCGATAGGTCCCGGAATAGTTGCGCGGGCGCCAGCCCTCGACCTCGACCGGTTCGTCCACCGCCCGGCTGTCCGGCGAGAACCCGGCGTCCAGCGCCGCCAGATAGACGAACAGCTTGAAGGCCGACCCGGGCTGCCGCAGCGCCTGGGTGGCGCGATTGAACTGGCTGGCAGCGTAATCCCGGCCACCGACCATGGCGACCACCGCACCGTCCATGGTCATCGCCACCAGCGCCATCTGGGTGGCCTCGTCGCCCTGCCCAAGGGCGCTGTCCCAGCGCCGGACGGTCGCCTCGGCGGCCTCCTGGATCTGCGGGTCCAGCGTCGTGGTCACGACAAGATCGGCTGTCATCGGGCCGAGAAGCTGCCCGGCGCTTCCCTCCGTCCAGTCGGCGAAATAGTTCCAGCCCGGATGCGCGTCGGGGGTAACCGCGAGAACCGCCGGAGTCCGGCGCGCCGCCGTTGCCTCCTCTTCGGTGATGTAGCCCTGTTCGGCCATCAGCCCGAGCACCAGCGACGCCCGTTCCTGCGCCGCGGCCAGGTCGTTTACCGGCGACAGCGCCGAAGGCGCCTGGATCAGCCCGGCCAGCATCGCCGCCTCGGACAATTTTACGCTCCGCGCGGATTTCCTGAAATAGCGCCAGGCCGCGGCCTCAATGCCGTAGGCGCCGGCCCCGAAATAGACCTGGTTGAGATAGCGGGCCAGGATGTCATCCTTGCCGAGCCGGTTTTCCATCCACAGCGCCAGCATCATGTCCTGGATCTTGCGCTTGATCGTCCGGTCCGGCTCGAGAAAGCTGAGCTTGGCGAGTTGTTGCGTGATGGTGCTGCCGCCCTCGCGCACGGCGCCTGCGCCGATATTCACCGCCAGCGCGCGGCCGATGCCGCGAAAATCGATCCCGCCATGCTCGTAGAACCGGCGATCCTCCACCGCGACGACCGCATGCACCAGGTAGGGCGGCAGATCCGTCACGCGCAGCGTCTCGCCGCGAAACCGGCCACGGCTGGCGTACACCTCGCCGCCCTCCGTGCGCAGCAGCATCGATGGACGCTCCTGCGTCTCGGCGAATCCCTCCGGCAGCGGCAGCGTATAGGCGAAATACCCCAGCACGCCGGAAATCGCCACAAGAGCGGACAGGATCGCCAGGGCGACATCCTTCCAGCCCAGGCGGCGCAAAAGCCCACCGCGCGCGAACACCTTCATTTTCGGTCGATCCATTCCATGCCGTGCGAGAAAAGGATGCCGGGGATTTCGCGCAAAATTATGGCATCGCCAAGGCGGCGCGATGATACCTCCGGGTTCCCCCTATTCCGGCTTGCGCCCGCTCACGTCGCGCAGTTTCGCCCAATATTCCAGACGTTTTTGTATTTCGCGCTCGAAACCACGCTCGACCGGACGATAGAATTCCTGCCGGTCCATACCGTCCGGGAAGTAGTTCTGCCCGGAAAATCCCTGGGGCGTGTCCGGGTCGTAGGCATAGTCCTTGCCGTAGCCGATGTCCTTCATCAGCTTCGTCGGCGCATTCAGGATATGCATCGGCGGCATCAGAGAGCCGGTCTCGCGTGCCGCCTTCATCGCCCGCGCCAGCGCCTTGTAGGCGGCGTTCGATTTCGGTGCGGTCGCCAGGTAGATCACCGCCTGGGCCAGGGCCAACTCGCCCTCGGGCGAGCCAACCCGCTCGTAGCAATCCCAGGCGGCGAGCGCCTGCACCGCGGCCTGCGGGTCGGCCAAGCCGACATCCTCATAGGCGAAGCGGGTGATCCGCCTGGCGATATAGCGCGGGTCTTCGCCCCCATCCAGCATGCGCGCCAGCCAGTACAACGCCGCATCCGCATCGGAACCGCGCAGCGACTTGTGCAGGGCGCTGATCAGGTTGTAGTGGCCTTCCTGACTCTTGTCGTACAGGGGCGCCCGGCGCTGCACCGTAGCCGCCAGCGCCGCCGTATCGAGCGGCCGCTTCGGCTGAAGGGCTAACAGTTCCTCGGCCAGATTCAGCACGAAACGACCGTCCCCGTCGGCCATCGCCCGCAATGCCGCCCGGGCGTCCGGGTCGATCGGCAGGCCGCGGCCCTCGACAGTCTCAGCGCGGCCGAGAAGGCGTTCCAGCGCCGCATCGTCCAGCCGGTTCAGCACCATCACCTGACAGCGTGACAACAGGGCCGCATTCAACTCGAAACTGGGGTTTTCCGTGGTCGCACCAATCAGCACCACCGTTCCATCCTCGACATAGGGCAGAAATCCGTCCTGCTGCGCCCGGTTGAAGCGATGGATTTCGTCGATGAACAATAACGTGCCGCGCCCCATCTTCCGCCGCTCGCGGGCGCGGTCGAATACCTTGCGCAGATCGGCGACGCCGGAAAACACCGCCGACAGCGGTTCGAACTCCATATCCGTCACGTCCGCCAGAAGCCGGGCGATCGTGGTCTTGCCGCAGCCCGGCGGACCCCAAAGAATTACCGACGCCAACCGATGCGAGCGAACCATGCGGGCAAGTGGCCCCTCGCCAAGCAGCAAATGGTCCTGGCCAACGACCTCGTCCAGCGTGCGCGGGCGCAGCCGGTCCGCCAGCGGCCGCGGCGCACCGGCGTCGAACAACCCGTCCTGACTGGAGCCGCGGCTCATCGCACGCGAACGCTCAGCGTGCGTCCTTCGCGATTTACCGTGATAATCCAGGGACCTGTCGCGTCCTTGAGGATGCGCTCCACATCGGCGACGCGGGCAATCTCGATTTCGTTCAACGATACCAGGATATCGCCCGGCTGGACGCCGATGCGCGCCGACGGCGAATTGTCCGCGACGCCCAACACGATTACGCCGCGTTG
>JAHELM010000233.1 GCA_024644185.1 Rhodospirillales bacterium
ACCCGGAGGGCCGCATGACCGCCGAGAGGCCCAAAATGCGATCGCCCCGATACGTCCGGTCACGGGTGGAACCGGGCATGCGCGAGGCCGTCGACTATCTGATCGGCGTGGCTCTGTCGGCCGGTCTCGACGAGGTCGCGCACAAGCTCGTCGCCGTCAACGCACAACTTGCCGTGCCTGCGGCTGGTTCGATGGATCCGAATACACCGCACAGGAGTATCTCCGAAGAATGAAGATCGTCAGCGAGTCCGATCACACTGAAGAATCCTTGCGGACAGAACTCGAGAAACTCTATGTCGCCGCCGGCTATCTGCACGCCGACAGCGGGCGGCTGGCGTTGGTGATGCACCTGATCGCGGCGGCGATCACGGAGTTGGAGAGCCTGACCGAGGAGCGGACGCCGCCCAACCTGCGTCTTGTGCACGACGCCGGTCGCGGGCAGCGCCCCGAAGCCTGAATACCGGTCGCGGCGCTGGACGCGGTGGCGCCGGACGGCGATAATCGCCGCATGAGCGGAACGATCGGAACCCTGGTTCTGGCCATGGCCTGTTTTGTCGGCGGACATTTTGCCCTGTCCAGCCTCAAGCTGCGCGGCATCCTGATCAAGGCGCTCGGCCTGTCCGGGTTTCGCGCGGCCTATGCCTTCATGTCCCTGGTGACGCTGATCTGGGCGATCGATGCCTATGGCAAGGCGGCAATCGTCGAAGCGTGGCCGGCCGAATCGTGGTTGCAGCTTGTCCCCCTGTTGCTGATGCCCCCGGCCTGCATCCTCGCCATCACCGGGCTGACCAGCCGGACCGTCACCATGGTCGGCGGCGAGGGCATGGCGCGCGAACCCGATCCGGTGTCCGGAATCGTCACGGTGACCCGGCATCCCTTCCTATGGGGTGCCGGCCTGTGGGCCATCGCGCATATGGCCGCCAACGGCGATCTGGCCAGCCTGATCCTGTTCGGCGGCATGGCGTTGCTGTCCTTCGGCGGCATGGCGCATATCGATCACCGCCGACGCGAGACGTTGGGCGCCGATTGGGGACCGATCGCGCTGTCGAGTTCCGCCATCCCGTTTCTGGCGGCGCTGCAAGGCCGCCACGGGATCGACTGGCGCGGCATCGGCTGGGCCCGGCTGACCGGCGGGATCGCGGTCTATGTCGCCCTTGCCTTCGCGCATCCGTGGATCGCCGGCGTGGCGATCTTGCCCGGCCTGCTGCCATGACCGGGTTTCTGCCGCTCGTCCTGGTGCTTGCCGGCTTCGTTGCCGTGCATGCGGTGATGTCGCGCACGTGGCTGCGCGATCCGCTGGTGGCGCGGCTGGGTCGCGCCGGATACGGCGCCGCCAACGGCATCGTATCGCTGTTGCTGATGATCCTGGTTTTTTGGGCCCTGCGCGAGGCCCCCTATGTGGAATTATGGCCGCCGCTGGCGGCGTTGCGCGGGGCACCCTTCGTGGCGATGCCGCTGGCCGGGATTCTGCTGGTTGCGGCAATCGGCACGCCCGGCGCGGGGTTGAGCGGCGACCGGCTGCCGACAGCCGGGGCCATGGCGCCGGGAATCCTTTCAATCACCCGACATCCACTGCCCTGGGCGCTGGTCCTGTGGGCCGGGTCGCATATGGCGGCCAATGGCGATCTGGCGGCATTTCTGGTGTTCGGCGCGTTCCTGGCCTTCGCCGCCGCCGGGCCGGTCCTGATCGATCGCCGACGCCAGCGCCTGTGCGGCGAGGTCGCCTGGACGAGTTTTGCCGCGGTCACATCGACCCTGCCCTTTGCCGCTGCGCTGGCTGGCCGCACCGCCATCGACTGGCGCGGCATCGGCTGGGTCCGCCCGGCGATCGCGGTCCTTGCCTGGCTGGCCCTGATGTTCGCGCACCCTTGGTTCGCTGGCGTTCCCATCGTCGATTTCTGAGCCGCGACACCGGGTCGCTCTTGTTTGGCCGGGGTTTCGGCGCAAGATAAGTCTTGGAAATGACTCGTACATTCATCAGGCTGTGCCTGCCCCTGCTCCTTTCCATAGCGCTGTCCGGCTGCGGCGAGAAGAGCATCGGGTCGATCTTTCCCTTGCCCGGGCTGTTTGGCGACGGCCTCGCCTACGACGTGGCGATCGAGGGCGACATGCCGGGCGATCTCAAGGATCTGCTGAAGGACAGTTCGCTGCTGCTTACCCAGCGCCGCGAAGCACCCCCCGGCCAGGCCGCCCTGACGCGCCGGATCGCGGCCGATCTGGACGGCTTTCGCACCGTTCTGCGGTCCGAGGGATATTATGCCGCCGACGTCGAGGCGACGGTCGACGACAAGGCCGACCCGATCCGCATCGTGCTGACGGTTGCACCCGGCCCCCGATACCGCCTGAACACCTATGCGATTGCCTATGTCGGAGGCCGGGATAACGTCGCATCCCTGCCGGATTCGGCCAGGCCGTTCGGTGCGCGCGACGGGATGCCGGCGCGCGGGGAGGACGTGGTCGCCATAGAGACGGCCCTGCTGACGCAGTTGGGACAGACGGGACGCCCGCTGGCCACGGTCGTGGAGCGCCAGGCGAATGTAGACCACGACACGCGGTCCATGACCGTGGTGTTGCGCGTGGATCCGGGGCCGCCGGTCACGTTCGGTGTCCTGGCCATCGGCGGATTGAACAAGGTGAAGCCGGACTATATCCGCGCCATTGTCGGCTGGCGCGAGGGCGAGATCTTCGACCAGCGCAAACTGGAGGAGATCCGGCGCGATCTGGCGAATACAGGCCTCTTTCAGGCGGTCCGCGTGACCCCTGGCGATACCGCCGCGCCGGATAACCGGCTGCCGGTTTCGGTGACACTGGAAGAGTCGAAGCACCGGACGCTGGCCGCCGGCGTGAATTATTCGACCGCCGAGGGCGTCGGCGGCGAATTGTCCTGGGAGCATCGCAATCTGTTCGGACGGGGCGAGCGGCTGCATCTTTCGGCCGAGGCGTCGGAAGTCCGGCAGCAGGGTACCGCCAGCCTTCGCAAACCGAATTTCCGATCCCGCAACCAGACGCTGGTGCTGACCACGGCAGCCCGGCGGCAAACAACCGACGCCTATGATGAGCGCACCGGCGAGACCTATGCGGGGCTGGAACGAAAGCTGAGCGAAACCTGGACATTGGCTGGCGGCGTCTCGGCCGATTACAGCCAGATCCACGAGGCGACAGGAGACTCGTCCTTCGTGGTTTTCGGCCTGCCGCTGAACGTATCGCGCGACACCACCAGGGATTTTCTCGATCCGAAGAACGGTACGCGACTGTCGGCCAGCGTCACGCCCTACTACGCGACACTGGAGAACACCGTAACCTTCGCGCGGATCGAGCTTTCCGGATCCATCTACCACCCCATCGGCAAGGAACAGCGGCTGGTGCCGGCGATCCGTGCCAGGCTGGGTTCGATCATGGGCGCCGAGACGCTGGAGATCCCGGCCAACAAGCGCTTCTATGCCGGCGGTGGAGGCTCGGTGCGCGGCTATTCATATCAGAGCGCCGGCCCGCTGGATCTGTTCGGCGACCCGGTGGGCGGGAGGTCGGTGGCGGAGACCGGCTTCGACCTGCGCTGGCGGGCCACGGATACGATCGGCTTCGTGCCTTTCGTCGAGGGCGGGACCGTGTTCGACAGCACGATCCCCGATTTCAAGACGGATATGTTCTGGGCCGCCGGAATCGGCCTGCGCTATTTCACCATCGCCGGCCCAATCCGTCTCGACGTCGCATGGCCGTTGAACCGGAGACCGGAGATCGATGCGGATTATCATGTCTATGTCAGTCTTGGCCAGGCTTTCTGACGCCCTTCGGCGGCGTCCGTTGCGCGCGCTGGCGCTGCTGCTGGCGGCCCTGTCGGTGCTGGTCTTGCTGTCCTGTGCCACCGTCTATGCCGTGCTGCAGACGCAGCCCGGCCGGTCCGCGCTGGCCCGGACGATCGAGGCGAACCTGGCCCGGCCGGGCGAATTCGCCCTCTCCATCGGCCGGATCGACGGACGTTTTCCCGACTCGCTGCGCATCGACCGGATCGACGTGGCCGATGGCGAGGGTATCTGGCTGAGCGCGCGCGGCCTGAAGCTGGACTGGCGGCCGCTGGCGCTGCTTTCCGGGGCGTTGGCGGTCGATGCCCTGGACGCCGCGGACATCGTCGTCACCCGCCGGCCGGTCATCGCCGCGCGCGCCGATGGCGGCGGCTTCTCGTTGCCGCGACTGGCCCTGACCGCCGACCGGATTGCCATCGGCACGTTACATCTTGAGGGCCCGGTGCTGGGCGCGCCGGCACTGCTGACCGCCACCGCCAACGCCGCCTTCGCCAGTGGCGTCATCGAGGCGGCACTGTCCCTGGCGCGAATTGACGACGCCGCGGGGCACGCCGACTTCTATATGGCCTGGACCGCGGCAACCCGCGCCCTGGATCTCGAGGCCAGCCTGTCCGAGCCCGGGAACGGGCTTCTCGTCCGGTTTCTCGACATCCCCGGCCGGCCGGCCGTGGACCTGACGGTAAGCGGCGAAGGGCCGCCGGATGGCTGGACCGGAACCCTGCATCTTTCGGCGCCGGGCCTGATTGCAGCAGACGGGGCGCTGCGCATTGGCGTCGATGGCGATATCCATGTCGCGCTGGAGGGCGAGGCCCGCCCCGGCCCGGCACTGGGCGACGCCATCGGGGCCGTGTTCGGGCCGGCCACGGGATTTTCCGCCACGGTGACGCGCAGCCTGGAAAGCAATGGTTCCGTTCTCGCCGTCGAGCGCCTGCAAAGTCCGGCGATCGAAGCGAGTGGCCGTCTGTCCCTGGCGTCGGATGGCGAGACGCTGGACGGCACTTTCCGCCTGGAAACGCGCGATGCCGCGCGGCTGGGCCGACTGACCGCGCCGGCCCGGTTCACGGCGGCGGGAACGACGATCGTCGTGACCGGCACCGTCGCCGGGCCGGTTCTCGGCACGAAAACGGTCGTTCGCGATCTTGCCATCGGGCCGACAGGCGCCGCGAGCTCCGCGCTGGACCTGACGGCAAGGCCGCAACGCGATGCCAGCGGCGGCCTGGCGCGTGTCGATCTGGAGGGTACGCTGCAAACTGACGGCTTCGCCAGCGGTCTGGCGGAAACCGATGCCCT
>JAHELM010000234.1 GCA_024644185.1 Rhodospirillales bacterium
TGTTCGCCGGCCAGGCCGCCGGCGGCCGGCCGGTGATCGGCGCCGCCCATGCCGGCTGGCGCGGCGCCATCGCCGGCGTGCTGGAGGAAACGGTGGCGGCGATGCGGCGGCTGGGTGCCGAGCCGGGCACCATCCGCGCCGCCATCGGCCCCTGCATTGGCGCCCGATCCTATGAAGTCGGCCCGGAATTCGCCGCCCCCTTCCTGGCGCAGGATCCCGCGAATGCGCGCTTCTTCGCGCCCGGACGCCGCGACGGCCACCCGCTGTTCGACATCGCCGGCCATGTCGCCGACCGGCTGGCCCGGCTGGGTCTGGCGGGCGTCGGGCGGATCGCCGCCGACACCTGCGCCGAAGACCGCCGGTTCTTCAGCTACCGGCGGTCGACGCTGCACAAGGAATCCGATTACGGACGCGAACTCTCGGCCATCGTCATCGCGGGCTGAGCAACGAGGAAAACGACAGATGCAGATGCATATTCATTTCAGCGAGGCCGAACTGGCGGGGCGGCGCGACAGCGCCTGCGCCGCCATGCAGCGGGACGGTCTGGACGGGCTGCTGGTATTCCGCCAGGAGAGCATGTACTGGCTGACCGGCTACGACACCTTCGGTTATGTCTGGTTCCAGTGCCTGTATCTGGGCGCCGACGGCCGGATGTTCCTGCTGACCCGCGCACCGGATCTGCGGCAGGCGCAATTCACCTCGGTGATCCCCCATGACCGCATCCATATCTGGGCGGACGGCCATGACGCGGACCCGGTCGCCGAATTGAAGGCGCTGCTCGACGGCGAGGGCTGCAAGGGCAGGCGCCTGGGCGTCGAGTGGGAAAGCTACGGGTTGAATGCGCGCAACGGATTTCGCCTGAAGGCGGCGATGGACGGGTTTGCGACGCTGGAGGATGCGTCCTTCCTGGTCAGCCGGCTGCGGCTGGTGAAGAGCCCGGCGGAGCTGACCTATGTGCGCAAGGCCGGCGAACTGGCCGATGCCGCCCTCGGCGAAGCCGGCCGGCTGGCCGTGGCGGGCGCCTTCGAGGGCGACATCCTGGCCGCCATGCAGGGCGCGGTGTTCAGGGGCGGCGGCGACGATCCGGCGAACGAATACATCATCGGCTCCGGCCCCGGCGCGCTGATGTGCCGCTACTTCACCGGGCGGCGGGTGCTTGAGGCACGGGACCAGTTGACCCTGGAATTCGCTGGCGTCTATCGCCACTACCACGCGGCCCTGATGCGCACGATCGCGATCGGCAAGCCGCACCCGAAACACCTGAGCATGCATGCCGCGGCCAGGGACGCGCTGCTGGCCTGCGAGGCGGCGCTGCGCCCCGGCCGGCCGGTGGGCGAGGTATTCGACGCGCATGCGCGGGTGCTGGACGCTGCCGGGTTGTCGAAGCACCGGCTGAACGCCTGCGGCTATGCGATGGGCACCACCTTCGCGCCGAACTGGATGGACTGGCCGATGCTGTATCGCGGCAATCCGGTGGAAGCGGCGCCCGGCATGGTGTTCTTCATCCACATCATCATCTTCGATTCCGATGACGGCGTGGCGATGACGCTGGCCCGCAGCTCGGTGGTGACGGCGACCGGCAGCGAGCCGATCTCGAAGGCCTCGCTCGACCTGGTGGTGAACTGAGGCGATGCCCTATCTGATCATTCTGGTCGTGTTCATGCTGCTCGGTCTGATGGCCAGTTGCGCGCTGATGGTCTGAAATGCCGCCGATACGCGGCTTTCGGCGTTTACACGGCGACGGCGGATTGATATAGAAGGCGCGCCCTGACCGCCCTCGCGCGGGCGGGGTCGTGTTTTATTGCGCGTCCGTGGGATGTGGCCGCTGGGCCGGCAGCGAACTGGTATCGGAAGAAGATATGAAAATCCTCAGTGGCAACAGCAACCGTCCGCTGGCGACCGCGATTTCCGCCAAGCTGGGCGTGCCGCTGACCGAGGCGGCGATCCGCCGCTTCTCGGACCAGGAAATCTTCGTCGAGATTCTGGAAAACATCCGCGGCGAGGACGTCTTCGTAATTCAGTCGACCTGCTATCCGGCGAACGACAACCTGATGGAGCTTCTGGTGATGATCGATGCGCTGCGCCGCAGTTCGGCGCGCCGGATCACCGCCGTGGTGCCGTATTTCGGCTATGCCCGCCAGGACCGCAAGACCGGCCCGCGCACGCCGATTTCAGCCAAGCTGGTGGCCAACCTGATCACCACCGCCGGCGTCGACCGGGTGCTGACGCTGGAGCTTCACGCCGGCCAGATCCAGGGCTTCTTCGATATCCCGACCGACAATCTGTTCTCTTCGCCCGTGTTCTCGGCGCATATCGAGACGCATATGAAGAAGGGCGATCACCTGGTCATCGTCTCGCCGGATGTCGGCGGCGTCGTGCGCGCCCGCGGCATCGCCAAGCGGCTGGAGGCGGGGCTGGCGATCATCGACAAGCGGCGCGAGCGCGCCGGCGTGTCGGAAGTCATGAACATCATCGGCGAGGTTGAGGGCCGGACCTGTATCCTGGTCGACGACATCGTCGATTCGGGCGGCACGCTGTGCAATGCCGCCGAGGCGCTGACGAAGGCCGGCGCCCGGTCGGTTTCGGCCTATGTCACGCATGGCGTGCTGTCCGGCGGCGCGGTCGCCCGCGTCACCGCGTCGCCGCTGCAGACCATGGTTATCACGGACAGCATTCCGGCGACCGAGGCGGTGCGCGTCGCGCACAACATCTCGCAGATTTCGATCGCCCCGCTGCTGGCCGATGCGATCGAACGCATCGCCGGAGAGAAATCGGTTTCGAGCCTGTTCGACTGAGATCGGCGAACAGGCGCGATGCCGCCCGGAGACGGGCGGCGCTCGCGGTGCCGGCACCCCTGGAGGCCGGGCCGCTTCACACAAGTGCCAAGGAGCATGGAGACGATGAGCACGACCCATACGATTAGCGCTGAATTGCGCGACCGGGCTGGAAAGGGGGCCGCCCGGGCCGTTCGTCGCGCCGGCCGCGTGCCGGCGGTGATTTACGGTGACAAGAAGGACGCCGTCCTGATTTCCCTGGAGCCCCGCGAGCTGCGCAAGCAACTCATCACCGGCCACTTCCTGTCGACCGTGTATACGGTCGAGGTTGCCGGCGGCAAGAGCGAGCGCGTGCTGCCGCGCGAGGTGCAGTTCCACCCGGTCACCGACATCCCCGAGCATGTCGACCTGATGCGTGTCAGCAAGTCGACCCGCGCGCATGTTCACGTGCCCTGCGCCTTCTTTAACGAAGAGGCGAGCCCGGGCATCAAGCGCGGTGGCGTGCTGAACGTCGTCCGCCACGAGATCGAGGTGGTCTGCGGCATCGACGAGATTCCGGAAGAAATTCAAATCGACCTGACCGGCCTGGACATCGGCGACAGCGTGCATATCGGCGCCGTCAACCTGCCCAAGGGCGTCAAGCCGGCGATCGAGCGCGACTTCACCATCGCCACCATCGTCGCGCCGAAACTGAAGAGCGATGCCGAGGAAGCGGCCATTGCGGCCGGCGCGGCCGAGGCGGCCGAGGCGGCCGAGACGGAATCCCCGGAGGACTGACCGGATACGCCGATGCTTCTCATCGCCGGTTTGGGAAATCCAGGTCCGAAATACGACCGAAACCGGCACAATATCGGGTTCATGGCGGTGGACGAGATCGTCCGCCGCCATTCCTTTGCCGTGTGGCGCGCGCGCTTCCAGTCGCTGGTGGCCGAGGGCGAGATCGAGGGGCGCAAGGCGTTGGCGATGAAGCCGATGACCTTCATGAACGAATCCGGCCGGGCGGTCGGCGAGGCGCTGCGGTTCTACAAGCTGAGCCCGCCGGACGTCATCGTTCTGCATGACGAGCTGGACCTGATGCTGGGCAAGATCCGGGTGAAGCGTGGCGGCGGCCATGCCGGGCATAACGGGCTGCGCAGCATCGATGCGCATATCGGCGACGATTTCTGGCGGGTGCGCATGGGAATTGGCCATCCCGGCGACAAGGAGAAGGTGCACGGCCATGTGCTGAGCGACTTCGCCAAGCCCGAACAGCCGCTGGTCGACCGCATGGTCGAGGGCGTGGCCATGCATTTCAGCGTTCTGGCATCCGGCGACGAGGGCGGGTTCATGAGCCGGGTGGCGCAGCATATCTTTCCGCCGCCGCCGAAACCGCCAAAGCCGTCGGCACCGCCGGTCTCCGGCGAGGCCTGATCGGGTTTACACCGTTTTTCTTAGTTCGAGGAAGTCAGAGGCATGGGTTTCAAATGCGGTATCGTCGGCCTGCCGAATGTCGGCAAGTCGACCCTGTTCAACGCGCTGACCCAGACGGCCGCCGCCGAGGCGGCGAATTATCCGTTCTGCACCATCGAGCCGAATGTCGGCCGGGTGTCGGTGCCGGATGCGCGGCTGGATACCCTGGCCAGACTGGCCGGATCGGCGCAGATCCTGCCCACCTTTCTGGAATTCGTCGACATCGCGGGGCTGGTGCGCGGGGCTTCGAAGGGCGAAGGGCTGGGCAACCAGTTTCTGGCCAATATCCGCGAGGTGGATGCCATCGTCCATGTGCTGCGCTGCTTCGAGGGCGAGGTCACCCATGTGGAGGGGTCGGTCGATCCGATCCGCGACGCCGAAACGGTGGAAACCGAGCTGATGCTGGCCGATCTGGACAGCCTGGAACGCCGCGTCGGACCGCTGGAAAAGAAGGCCAAGGGCGGCGACAAGGAAGCCAGGACGCAGCTGGACGCCATGCAGAAGGCACTGGTCCTGCTGCGCGAAGGCCGGCCGGCGCGCGAGGCCGTCCTCGACGAGGACGAAGCGCGTCCGTTCCGCATGTTGCAGCTGATGACGGCCAAGCCCATGCTCTACGCCTGCAACGTCGACGAGGAAAGCGCCGCCGGCGGCAATGCGATGTCGCGGCTGGTGGCGGAACGGGCGGCCGGCATCGGCGCCGCCTGCGTCGTCATCTCGGCCGCCATCGAGGCCGAGGTCGCCTCGCTGGATACGGCCGGGGAAAAGGCCGAGTTCCTGTCGTCGCTGGGCCTGAAGGAAACCGGGCTGGCCCGCGTGATCCGGGCCGGCTACGCGCTTCTCGACCT
>JAHELM010000235.1 GCA_024644185.1 Rhodospirillales bacterium
CTCGAGGCGGCCGGCTACCGCGCGCATGTCTACACCTCGCCGCATCTGGTGCGGTTTCATGAGCGTATCCGCCTGGCCGGCACCCTGATCGACGAAGCGGCGCTGGCCGTCTGCCTGGAACGCTGCGAGCAGGCGAATGGCAGCGATCCCATCACCTATTTCGAGATCACCACGGCGGCCGCGTTCCTGGCCTTCGCCGAGACGCCCGCCGATATCGTGCTGCTGGAATGCGGGCTGGGCGGCAGGCTGGACGCCACCAATGTCATCGCGCGGCCGCTGGCGACGGTGATCACCCCGGTGTCGATCGACCACCAGCAATATCTCGGCAATACGCTGGCCGAAATCGCCGGCGAGAAGGCGGCCATCCAGAAGCGGGGCGTGCCGTCGATCGTCGGTCCGCAGCCGCCCGAGGCGGCGGCCGTGATCGACGCCTGGGCGGCGCGTGTCGGCGCCCCGACCTTCCGCTACGGCCGCAGCTATTCGGCCGAGGCGACGGCGGACGGGCTGGTCTATGTCGCCGGCCGCAGGGTCCTGCTGCCGCGTCCCGTATTGCCCGGCGCGCATCAATTCGACAACGCCGCCATCGCGGCCTGCGCGCTGGAACGGCTGAAGGGTTTCGATATCGGCGAAATGCACATCGCGCAGGGATTGCTGACGGCATCCTGGCCGGCGCGGCTGCAGCGATTGACGCGCGGTCCCCTGGCCGGTTCGCTGCCGGCGGGCTGGGAGCTCTGGCTCGATGGCGGGCACAACGCCTCGGCTGGCGAGGCGATTTCCGCGCATGTCCGGGCGAACTGGACCGACCGGCCATTGCGCATGGTCTGCGGCATGCTGGGAACCAAGCAGGCCGACCGCTTCCTGGCGCCCTTCGCGGGGCTTGTCGAGGACATGCGGACGGTCACCATTCCCGGCGAGCCGGCCAGCCTGACCGCCGAGGAAACCGCCACCATCGCCCGCGCCGCCGGGCTGTCGGCGAATCCCGCCGCCGATGTCGTCGCCGCGGTTTCGGCGCTGGCCGCGAGCGGCGGCAAGCCTGCCCGCGTGCTGATCTGCGGCTCGCTGTATCTCGCCGGGCGCATCCTCGCCGAGAATTCCTGAGCCACCACGAAACGGGGCCCGCTTTTGGCGGGCCCCGGTCGAATTCAGCGGATTGTCTGGCGTCAGATGACCGATTGCACCCACTGGGCGAGCTGCGCCTTGGGCAGCGCGCCGATCTTGGTGCCGGCCACCTGGCCGCCCTTGAAGATAATCAGCGTGGGGATGCCGCGGACCCCGTATTTGGCGGGCGTGTGCGGGTTTTCGTCGACATTGATCTTGGCAACGGTCAGCCGGCCGCCCATTTCCGTGGCGATTTCCGCCAAAGCCGGCGCGATCATCTTGCAGGGGCCGCACCACTCCGCCCAGAAATCGACAAGAACCGGACCGTCCGCGTTCAGGACCTGGCTCTCGAATTCGGCGTCGGTAATCTGTTTGGTGCTCATATGCCGTCCTCGTGTCCGTTTATAAAAAAATCTCTCGCCCCCTTCCCGGTCGTCGCCGACGAGGACGCCAGGGGATCGAGTCGGAATCTATGGACGCGGACCCGCCGGGTCAAGTCGGGGGCCTGAAAGCGGCATGAACCTTGGGCCATCGGTCCACAGCAGCGCGCAGCGAATCGACCGGTCCGGATAGATACCGCCGATCACCGCCCGATAGGCGCCCATTTGCCGCCAATACAGGTCGGGCACTGCATCGGCGCTGGCCGGGGGCGGCCGGTTTGACTTGAAATCGACGATAAGCACCTCGGTCGGCGTCACCACCAGACGGTCGATCTGGCCGCTGACCGCCTCGGTCCCGTCCGGTCCCTCGATCAATCCCGTCACCGCCACCTCGGCCCGGCTGCCGGGTCCGAAAATGGCGCCGAACCGCGGATCGTCGAGCACCGCCAGAACCTCGCCGACGAGGGCGTCCCGCGCCTCCGCGTCAAGGTCATGCGCCGGCCCGGCCAGATAGCGCAGGGCGGCCCCGCGACGATTTGCCGCCGGCAATTCGGGCAGAACCTCCAGAAGCCGATGGATCGTCAGACCACGCTGGAAGCGCCGGCTGTTATCGGCGCCGACCGGCGATCGAACCGGCGGTTCCGGCTCGCTGGGGCGCGACGGGGCCAGGGGGCGCGACGGGACCGGTTCGACGGGTGCCGGCCGGGTCATCCAGGCTTCGGTCGAAACCGTCACGGCAGCCTCCGACGCGGGCGGCGGATCGGGGCGGGCATCGGCCTCCTGCGGGTTGGCAAGGCGCCGCCCGGGGCCGCTCCAGCCATCCGGCCCCGCCGCGCTGAAATCGAATTCGACCGGTTCCGCCGATTTGGCCAGACCCAGGGCCACCAGCCTGTACCAGCAATCCTCCGGCGGCGCCTTCCTGCCTTCCGCGCCGCAAACATGCAGCCGGTCCTCGGCCCTCGTCATCGCCACATAGAGCAGCCGGCGGTATTCCTCGAAGGCGCGCTCGCGGGTCGACTCGAGGATACCGTCGCATACGCTGTCGCGCAGCGTGCCGCGCGGCGGCCACAACGGCATGTCGCCATCCCACAGGATTTGCGGGTTGACCCGCGGTTTCGTCATGGTATCGGGCAAAACCACGATCGGCGCCTGCAAGCCCTTGGAGCCATGCACGGTCATCACCCGCACCTCGTCGCGGCCGGTTTGCGCCAGGTCGCGCTTGACCGTCGCTTCGCCGGCCTCCACCCAATGCAGAAAGGATTCCAGCGCTGTCGCGTGGCCGCGCTCGTGGGCGAAGGCCAGGTTCAGGAATTCATCGATCGGATCGTCGGCGTCGGGTCCCAGCCTGGCCAGCATTCGCTGGCGCCCGGTGCCGGGGCCTACGGTCGGCCGTGACAGGATTTCCGCGTAAAGTTCATAGGGCCTGGTGAAATCCACCCGCGCCAGCAGCCCGGCCAGCCAGTCGCGCGCCGCCGCCCAGCGCGGCGCGTCGGCCGCCCTCTCGCCCAGCCGGCGCCACAGGCTGCGTTCGCCCCGGTCATGTGCCAGGGCGAACAGGTCGTCGTCGTCGAAGCCGACCAATGGCCCCTTCAGCACGGTGGCCAGCGTCAGATCGTCTTCCGGCAACAACAGGAAGCGACCCAGCGCGATCAGGTCCATGACCGCGATCTGCTCGGTCAGCACCATGCGGTCGACACCGGATACGGGAACGCCCAGGTCCTTGAGGGCGCGCACCAGCGCCTCGACGAAGCCCGTGCGCGCCCGCACCAGAACCATGATATCGCCGGCCCGCACCGTCCGCCCCCGCGCGGGCAGAAATTCGTGGCCGATCCA
This sequence comes from Rhodospirillales bacterium, assembly GCA_024644185.1. Taxonomy (GTDB): domain Bacteria; phylum Pseudomonadota; class Alphaproteobacteria; order UBA8366; family JADFVY01; genus JAHELM01. The sequence goes on from JAHELM010000235.1 coordinate 3,312, forward strand.
GCCGGCAATCCGGTTCGCCAGAACATGGGCGAGGCGGCCCTTCGGATCGTCGCCGCTCCGGCGGTCGGTCGGCGGGGCCCAGGACTCTTCCTCGACGCGCGCGCGCGGGGTCACGGCGGGCCACAGCTCGACCAGCCCGGCCTGGCCCCGGCGATGCGCGAAATGCCGCAACGTCGCTCCCGGTTCGGTTACGCCGGACGCCGCCTCGGGCCGCGCGAAAACCCCGTCCACCGCATCCAGAACGGCGGCAGCCGACCGGAACGAGACGTCCAGCTCGATCGGCCGCCAAACGCCCGCCGCCTCGGCCAGCGTGGCGAAATGCGCGCGCATCCGTCGGAATTCATCGGGATCGGCGTGCTGGAAACTGAAGATCGACTGCTTGATGTCGCCCACCGCGAACATGGTGCGCACGACGTCGCGCGCGCCTTCGCCGGCGAAGAACTCATCGGCCAGCGCGGCGATCACCCGCCATTGCTGCGGGCTGGTGTCCTGCGCCTCGTCGATCAGGATATGGTCGATGCCGCCATCCAGCTTGAACAGCACCCAGGGGGCGACGCCGGGGCGGGTCAGCAGCCGTTCCGTGCGCAGGATCAGGTCCTCGTAGTCCAGCTGCGCGCGCGACCGCTTGGCAGAGTCGTAGGCCGCCAGCAGCGCCGCGCCCAGCCGCAGCAGCCCCGCCGTGGCCAGTGCCGTCGCCTGGGCCCGCCGGCGATCCAGCACCGCGACGATGCGCAAGGCTTCCGCGGCCAGCACCTCGTCGATGCCCGGATGCCTGGCGATTACAGGCTTGGTCGCCAGGGTCTTGCGGATCGCGCCGGTCGCGGTCAGGAAGCCGCCGGCATAGTCCTCGAGCCGGGCTGCCCGCGCATCGGGTTCTGCCGCCAGCCAGTCGGCGATGGCCTGGCCACGCTCCTGGTCGCCCGTGGCGCCGCTGTCCAGCAAAGCCCGGGCGGCATCGCGCAGCGCCGTTCCCGCGAAGGCGGATTCCCGTGCCGCGGCGGCGCAAATCGTGGCATCGGTATCGCCCGGCGCCAGCCCCAGCCGGGCGCGGATTGCCGCCACCGCGCCCTCGGCGCCGTCCTGGCTCGCGATGAAGCGGCCCAGCCGGTGCCGTCCGGCGGCCAGATTCGCCATCAATTCGCCAAAGCGCGGTTCGTCGACATGCCCGGTGACCGCGCGCAGGGCCTCGCCAAGCTCGCGGTCTTCGGTTGCCCGGGTCAGTACCGTGTCGCGCGCGGCCTCCGACAACTCGGCCGCGCTGCGCTCGTCGATCACCTCGAAATGCGGCGCCAGCCCGGCCTCGACCGGGAAGCGGCCCAGGATCGACTGACAGAAACCGTGAATTGTCTTGATCTTCAGCCCGCCCGGCACATCGAGCACGCGGGCGAACAGCCGGCGCGCCAGAACCAGATCCGCCGCCTCGGGCCGGTGGCCGAGCAACTGGCCCAGATCGTCGCGCAGTTTGGCATCGGGCGCGGTCGCCCAGCCGCTCAGCTGCTTGCCGACGCGGATCGCCATTTCCGCCGCCGCCGCCTTGGTGAAGGTCAGGCAGAGAATCCGTTCGGCCGGGGTGCCCTCCAGCAGCAGCGACAACACCCGGTCGGTCAGCACCTTGGTCTTGCCGCTGCCGGCCGACGCCGACACCCAGACGCTGGCGGCCGGGTCGGCGGCGAGGCGCTGGCGGATCGATGGATCGGGGTCGCGCGGGGTCTCGCTCATTCCTCGCCATCCCCGCCGCCGGCGGACCATTC
>JAHELM010000236.1 GCA_024644185.1 Rhodospirillales bacterium
GTTGATCAGGTCGACGCACAGCTGGTAGCCCTGTCCATGCTTTTCACCGCTGACGGAAAAATTCCCCGTCAATGGCAACGATGCGCCGATCTTGATCGGGTCCGCCGCCAGGGCGGGACCGGCAAGCATGCCGAGCGCCGCCGCAAAAAAAAGGCCTTTCTTGATGGATATACGCATGATGTCCTCCCAGTTAGCGATTGTTATTGGTTCGCAATCGTTTGCACGACTATGCGTCCGCCTCGCACGGCTCGTCAAGGGGTATAGAGAATCGGCCTGCCTGTCGGTGGGCCCGCCGGATCTTCCCGGCGGGCGGCAACGGGCCGGCATCCGCCCGCGCTTCAGCGCCTGGAATAGCGGACCCCATGGCCTGGTCTCCAGCAAGGGCACTGAAGTCCTGGCCGGCAATACGCGCAACCGCCCCCCGCGTATCGGCCGAAAAGACGGATCCCGCGCACCTGCTTGCGTCCCCTTATGAGTTATGCTAGACGATGCAATCGTTTGCACATTTTCGCCCAGGGGATGACCGTATGTCCGGTATCCGATGGAGCGGGACTTCGTCCAAACCGGCGAAGCGAACCGAGAGGCGCCATCGCAGAGGTCGCGCGGCGGACACGGACGATCCCGCATAGGGCGGTGGCGTGCAGGACCAGATGAGGGGGAAAATCCATATGCAGAATGCCAAGCAGCGAATTGGCTGGGTGGGAATGGGCCGGATGGGCTACCCGATGGCAGAACGGCTCGCCAAGGTCGGCACCGCTCTTCATGTGTGGAACCGCACCCGCGCGAAGGCCGAGCCGCTGGCCGCGCATGGCGCATCCATCGTCGACCGCGTGAGCGACCTGGCCGGCACCGATGTCCTGTTCACGATGGTGTCCACGGGCGCCGACCTGGAACAGGTCTATTTCGGGGAAAACGGCGTGGTATCCGGACGGAACGGCTCCCTGCCCGGTATTTTTGTCGATTGTTCGAGCATCGGGGCCGACCAGTCGGCCGATTTTCGCGCCCGGCTCGAAGGGTTCGGAGCAAAATTCATTGCGGCGCCGGTGAGCGGGAACGGCAAATGCGTCAAGGCCGGGAAGCTCAGCGTGGTGGCGTCCGGTCCGAAGCAGGCATTCGAGACCGTCGAACCCTATCTACAGACCATCGCCGGCAACGGCGTTTCCTATGTGGGCGACGGCGAGCTCGCGCGCATCTGCAAGATCGCCCACAATGTCCTGCTAGGCGTCGTCACGCAGAACCTGGCGGAAATCACGATCCTTGCCGAAAAGGCTGGCGTGCCGCGCCACGCCTTCCTGGCCTTCATCAACAACTCCGTCATGGGTTCGATCTTCACGCGCTACAAGACGCCGGCGATCGTCAATCTGGACTGGACCACGACGTTCACGCCCGCCTTGCTGCGCAAGGATCTGGATCTTGGCCTGAAGGCCGGCCGCGAACATGGCGTCCCGATGCCGGTCACCGCGGCAACCCGCGAAGCGCTGCAGACGCATTTTGGCGCCGCCCAGCTGCAGGCGGATCCCGGCGCCTATCTGGAGAAGGATTTCGCTGCGATGTTCGAAACGCTCGCGCTGGCGGCCGGGATCAGGCTGCAAAGCGAGGACAAGAAAATTCCGACCGGCCTGGAAGTGGAAAAGTAGGCGACCCTTGTCATGGAAAAGGACGGGCGGGTCGCCGATGCCGTTGCCCACTGGCGAAACCGGTTCGTGTCGAACGGGGTTCCGCTTGCCGATTTTCACGACGTCGCGGCGGCGGTTGCCGATTGGGCCGGGTGGTGCGCTGCCTGGTCGGATCGTGGCGCGGTGCATGAGCGGCTGGGCCGGGAGGCAATGGCCGAGCGGCATTTCCTGAGCGCCGGCGAGCATCTGACGACCGCGGCGGCCTGTTACCATTTCGGCAAGTTCCTGTTCGTCCATGACCAAGCCGCAATGCGCGCGGCGCACCAGCGCGCCATCCAATGCCGAACCGATGCCTTGCCCCATCTGGAGCCGCCCGGCGAACGGGTCGAGATCCCGTGGGACGGCATAACGTTGAAGGGCAATCTGCGCAAACCGCGTGGCATTGTGCGCCCGCCGGTGGTTTTGATGGCGATGGGCCTGGATTCCGCCAAGGAGGAAATGGACACCAACGAGCGCGTGTTCCTCGATCGCGGAATGGCGACGCTGGCATTCGACGGGCCGGGACAGGGAGAGGCCGAATACGAGCGGCCGATCTGTCCGGAATATGAAGAGCCGGCCGGCGCGGTCCTCGACTATCTCGAAACCCGACCTGACGTCGACGCATCGCGGGTCGGGATATGGGGCGTCAGCCTGGGCGGCTATTATGCGCCCCGTGCCGCGGCCTATGAGAAACGCCTGAAGGCCTGCATCGCGCTCAGCGGGCCCTTCGACTGGGGCGCCAGCTTCGAGAACCTGCCGCCGCTGACCAGAACAGCCTTTATCGCGCGATCGCACAGTGCCGACGAGGTAGCAGCCCGCGCGGTCGCCGGGCGGATGACACTGGCCGAAGCCGCCCCCAGAATCGCCTGTCCCATCTTCATCGTCGGCGGGAAACTGGATCGCATCGTTGCCGCCGCGGATGCCGAGCGTCTGGCCGGCGCGGTTTCCGGACCGGCAGTCCTCAATATGATCGACGATGCCACCCACGTCGCGAATAACCGGATCTACCGGTACCGCCCGCAATCCGCGGACTGGATGGCGAGGCAACTGGGACTCCACTGATGGCCGGAAACCGTAATGCAATTTTTTGCACAACCGATCCGACCTGCTCCCCTTCGCGGGCGTGGCCGCAAAGGTACTGCATCGATCGCCAGATGCCGGGAGTACCAGTCATCAAGCCTATGGCCGACCATTCCGGCCCGACTTTGCTTGTTTTTGGGCGGCATCGGAACCGAAAACCGGTAACCGCAACAGTCTTGCGGCGGGCGGTGATTTTTTATCAACACCGCGTGCAATCGATTGTATAGTATTTCTTGCCAGACGCCGACGGGAGACGAACGATGGACAAGCCCATTCTTACACCGACCATAATCCGGCCGGATGACCTAAATCCGAACATCAACTGGAAACGCCCGATTCCGGCGCCTGGACATTCGAGCGTCGATTTCGAGACCCGTGTCGATTTCCGCCGGATGCACCGGTATCGCCTGGCGCGGGCGCGCCAGGCGCTGAAAGCCTCGAAATGCGGCGCGTTGCTGCTGTTCGACGTAAACAATGTCCGATACATAACCGGCACGAAGATCGGCGAGTGGGACCGCGACAAGATGAGCCGGTTCGTGCTGCTCGCCGGCGATGCCGAGCCGGTCCTCTGGGATTTCGGCTCGGCCGCGGTCCACCACAAGCTCAATTGCGACTGGCTGGAACCGGATAATTGCCGGCCCGGCATGCTGGGCCTGCGCGGCACCGTGCCGCCATCTGCCGGACTGATGCAAAGGCACGCTGAAGAGATCGCGGATCTGATACGGCAAGCTGGCGTTGCGGACCTCCCGGTCGGCATCGATCTGGTGGAACCGGGCATGTGGTTCGAGTTGGAAAAGGCCGGCCTGAAGCTGGTCGACGGTCAGCAGATCATGCTGGACGGCCGCGAGATCAAGAATGTCGACGAGCTGATCCTGCTGAACCAGGCCGCGGCCATGGTCGATGGCGTCTACCATATGATCTACGAGGAACTGAAGCCGGGCGTGCGCGAGAACGATATCGTCGCCAAGGCCAACAAGATGCTCTACGAGATGGGCTCGGACGACGTCGAGGCGATCAACGCCATTTCCGGCGAGCGCTGCAACCCGCATCCGCACAACTTTACCGACCGGATCATCCGGCCCGGGGACCAGGCCTTCTTCGATATCCTGCAGTCCTATATGGGCTACCGCACCTGCTACTATCGGACCTTCAATGTGGGTCTGGCCACGCCGTCCCAGCGCGACGCCTATACCAAGGCCCGCGAATGGATCGATGGCTCGATTTCGATGGTCAGGCCCGGCGTCGGCACCGATCAGATCGCGGCGATGTGGCCCAAGGCCCAGGAATTCGGTTTCGAGAACGAGATGGCTGCTTTCGGCCTGCAGTTCGGCCATGGACTTGGCCTGGCGCTGCACGAGCGGCCAATCATCTCGCGCCTGGTGTCCTTCGATCATCCAATGGAGTTGAAGGCCGGCATGGTCTTCGCGCTCGAGACGTATTGCCCGGCCTCGGACGGCGTGTCGGCGGCACGCATCGAGGAAGAAGTGATCGTGACCGAGACAGGCTGCCAGATCATCACCAGGTTCCCCGCACAGGACCTGCCGATCGCAAACCGGTACTGATCGCGGGACTACAGGGAGGGTTTGCGCGTGAAAGACGCAAGGATCGCTCGGGCAAAACCGGGCAAGAACGACGACCTCGGTGAGGATGTTCGGATAGAGCTCTACCGGAGACAGATCGAGATTCGCGACTTCGAACAGCGCGCCTACGAGCTGTTCCTGCAGAACCTCGTTAAAGGAACCAGCCATCTCTCCCTCGGGCAGGAGGCGATCGCCGCGGGGTTCGCCACGGCGATGCGCCCGGGCGACCATTCCTTCTGCACCTACCGCGGCCATGCCCACACCCTGGCGCGCGGTGCGGAAATGGAGAAGGTTCTCGGCGAACTGATGCAGCGCGATAACGGGCTGATGCGCGGCAAGGGCGGATCGATGCACCTGACCTCGGTCGATCATGGGGTCATGGGTTCCTATGCCATTGTCGGCGCGCATCTGCCCATCGCCTGCGGCTCCGCCTGGCGCGCGCAATATCTGGGCACCGACGACGTGGCGGTTTGCTTTTTCGGCGACGGCACCACCAATATCGGGGCGTTCCACGAAGCCCTGAACATCGCCGCGATATGGAAGCTGCCGGTGATTTTCGTCTGCGAAAACAACCTTTACATGGAATACACACCGATCGGCACCGTAACCGCGGTCGAACATCCCGCCGCCGACCGGGCATCGGCCTATGGGCTGGAATCGATCATCGTTGATGGTAACGACGCCGACGCCGT
>JAHELM010000237.1 GCA_024644185.1 Rhodospirillales bacterium
CTCCCGCCAGCCCTCGTAAAGCCGCCCCAGCCCGCCCTCCGCCTGCCGCAGGGCCTGGCGGCGCTGCGCCTCGGTCTGGGCGGCGATCAGGTCGCCGATGCCCTCGGCCTCGGTCAGGTCCATCCGGCCGTTCAGGAAGGCGCGGCGGGAAAATTCGCCGGGTTCGGCCAGCCGCATTCCCGGATGCGCCCCCAGCGCCCCCAGAACGGCGGCGATCACCGCCGGCCCGCCATGCAGATGCAGCTCCGCCATGTCTTCGCCGGAATAGCTGCCCGGTCCGGGAAACCACAGAACCAGCGCGTCGTCCAGATGCTCGCCGCTTCGCGGGTCGCGCAGCGTCGCCCGGACGGCCCGGCGCGGCATCGGCAGATCCGCCCGGCCCGCCAGCGCCCGCAGCGCCGGCCCGGCTTGCGGCCCGGACAGCCGGAGCACGCCGATTCCGGCCGGTCCGGCGCCGCTCGAAAGGGCGTATACGGTGTCTTGCATCGGTTGGCTTCCACGGCTGGACGAAAGACGTCCGGATTTCGCTTTTTCAGGGCTCGTGCCATATTTCAGGGCTTGCGCCCGGGCCGGTCCGCGCCATTATCCTTGTCACCTTCTAGCCGACCCGGACGGCGCGGAGCAATGCCGCCGCCACCGAATTCCCCCATCGCAACGCGAGGCGCCAGGATATAATGACCGGAAATCTGCTGTCCGAGGAAACCAGCCCCTATCTGCGGCAGCACAAGGACAATCCGGTCCACTGGATGCCCTGGGGTCCGCCGGCCCTGGCGCGCGCCCGCGACGAGGGCAAGCCGATCCTGCTGTCGGTCGGCTATGCCGCCTGCCACTGGTGCCATGTGATGGCGCATGAGAGTTTCGAGGACCCCGAAATCGCCGCGCTGATGAACGAGCTGTTCGTCAATATCAAGCTGGACCGCGAGGAACGCCCCGATCTCGACGCCGTGTACCAGGCCGCGCTGGCGGCGCTGGGCCAATCCGGCGGCTGGCCGCTGACCATGTTTCTGACCCCCGGGCTGGAACCGTTCTGGGGCGGCACCTATTTCCCCCCGACCTCGCGCCACGGGCGTCCCGGCTTTCGCGAGGTTCTGCGCGGCGTTGACTCGACCTACCGCAACGATCCCGAACGGGTACGGCACAACGCCGCCGCGCTGCGCGGGGCGCTGGAGGACATGGCCCGGCCGCGGTCGGGCGAGATCGTCGCCGCCGATACGCTGAACACCGTTGCAGCGCGGCTGTACCAGGAAATCGACCTGTCCCTGGGCGGCATGCGCGGTGCGCCGAAATTTCCCCAGCCGCCCCTGTTCCAGCAGCTCTGGCGGGCCTGGCGGCGCAGCGGCGATGCCCGCTATCGCGACGCGGTGACCGTGACCCTGACCCGGATCTGCCAGGGCGGCATCTACGATCATCTGGGTGGCGGCTTCGCCCGCTATTCGGTGGACGAGCACTGGCTGGCGCCGCATTTCGAGAAGATGCTCTACGACAATGCCCAGCTGGTCGAGCTGCTGACCCTGGTCTGGCAGGAAACCGGCGATCCGCTCTATGCCGCGCGGGTCGAGGAGACGATCGGCTGGATGCTGGACGAGATGACCGAACCGGATGGCGGTTTCGCCAGCGCGCTGGATGCGGACAGCGAGGGCGAGGAAGGCCGGTTCTACGTCTGGACCCTGGAGGAAATCCGCGCCCTGCTGGGTGACCGCACCGATCTCTTTGCCCGGACCTATGCCGTCGCGCCGGGCGGCAACTGGGAGGGGCACACGATCCTCAACCGCCTCGGCCAGTCCGCATTCGCCGACCCGGCCAGCGAGGCCATTCTCGCCGGCTGCCGCGCCGAGCTTCTGGCGGCCCGTTCCGGGCGAATTCGGCCGGGCAAGGACGACAAGGTGCTGGCCGACTGGAATGGCCTGGCGATCGCCGCGCTGGCGCTGGCCGGGCAGGCCTTCGCGCGGCCGGACTGGATCGCCGCCGGCAGCCGCGCCTTCGCCTTCGTGCGCGACCGCATGACCGGGCCGGACGGGCGGCTGCGCCATGCCTGGGGCGACGGGCGCGCGAACCATCCGGCGACCCTGGACGATTACGCCAACATGGCCCGCGCCGCGCTGCTGCTGGCCGAGGCCACCGGCGACGACACCGGTATCGCGCAGGCCGAGGCCTGGCGGCAGATCGTCGTCCGGCATTACGGCGACGCGGAGTCCGGCGGCTATTTCCTGGCGGCCGACGACACCGCCGACCTGCTGGTGCGCGGCAAGACCGCCATCGACAACCCCGTCCCGTCGGGAAACGGCGTCATGGTGGAGGTGCTGACCCGGCTCTGGCTGCTGACCGGCGACGAGGCCCGCCGCGCCGAGGCCGAGGCTGTCCTGAAAGCCTTCGGCGGCGAGATCGCGCGCAACTTCTTTCCGCTGTCCACCCTGCTGAACGGCGCCGACCTGCTGCTGGCGCCGGTGCAGATCGTCATTGCCGGAATGCCCGGCGCGGCGGATACGCTGGCCCTCGCCTCGGCCGCCCGCGCCGTCTCGATCCCGGACGCATCCTGCGGATCCTCGCCCCCGACGCCGCCCTGCCGCCGACGCATCCGGCGCATGGCAAGACCGCGATCGGGGGCCGCGCCGCCGCCTATGTCTGCCGCGGCGCCGTCTGTTCGCTGCCGCTGACCGACCCGGCGGCGCTGGCCGCGGCGCTGCGCCGGCACTGAGGAGCCTTCTCTCATGCCCGCCTGCTCGATCGATACTCCGGCCGGGCCGCTGCTGATCGTCGAATCGGGCGGCGCGATCGCCGAAACCCGATTCACCGACTGCCGTGAACCGGACGCCGACGACACGCCGCTGCTGCGCCGGGCAAGAATTCAGATCCTGGCCTATTTCGCCGATCGGTTCGACCGCTTCGACCTGCCGCTGGCCCCGGCCCGAACCCCCTTTCAGGCCCGCATTCGCGCCGCCATGCTGGCGATCCCCTATGGCCAGACCCGCAGCTATGGCGAACTGGCGCACGAGGCCGGCGGGGGGCCGCGCGCCGTGGGCCAGGCTTGCGGCGCCAATCCGCTGCAGATCCTCGTGCCCTGTCACCGCGTGGTGGCGGCCAACGGCATCGGCGGCTATGGCGGCGCCGGCGGGCTGAACACCAAGCGCCTGCTGCTGGCACTCGAGACCCGCACCCCCCGCGGGTGACAAGCCGGCGGGGTGGCGATATCCTCACCCCCTCGCCCCCGGAAACCGCGAACAGAGAGGATACCGCCATGCCTGACATTACAATCAAGGGCCGGGACGGCTCGTTCTCCGCCTATCTGGCCATGCCGCCCGCCGGCTCCGGCCCCGGGCTTCTGGTCATCCAGGAGATCTTCGGGGTCAACTATTCGATCCGCCAGATCGCCGACGCCTATGCCGCCCAGGGTTACGTGGCGATTTGCCCGGATATCTTCTGGCGGCAGGAGCCCGGCATCCAGATCACCGACAAGACCGAAGCCGAATGGCAGAAGGCCTTCAGCCTGTTCCAGGGCTTCGACGTCGACAAGGGCATCGAGGATCTGAAGGACAGCCTCGCCCATCTGCGGAAACTCAAGGGCTGCACCGGCAAGGCCGGTAGCGTCGGCTATTGCCTGGGCGGCAAGCTGGCCTTTCTGATGGCGACGCGCTCCGACGCCGACTGCAATATCTCGTATTACGGGGTCGGCCTGCAGGACCTGCTGGGCGAGTCCGGCAAGATCCGCCACCCGGCGCTGCTGCATATCGCCGGCGGCGACGAATACGTGCCGCCCGCCGCGCAGGCCGCGATCAAGGCCGGCCTCAAGGGCAACAAGCATGTCACCATCCACGAGTATCCCGGCCTGCCGCACGCCTTCGCGCGGGCGGACGGGGTGCATTACGACGCGGCGGCGGCGACGCTGGCCAACGGGCGAACCGCCGCCTTCCTGAAACAGAACCTAGCCTGAGGACCGATGGAATGACGCATGCGATCCGAATTCACGAACAGGGCGGCCCCGAAGTCATGCGCTGGGAGGCGGTGCCGGTCGCCGCCCCCGGCGCCGGCGAGGTTCTGCTGCGGCAAACCGCCGTCGGCCTGAATTACATCGACGTCTATCACCGCAACGGCGCCTACAAGCTGCCGCAGCTGCCGACATCCCTCGGCATCGAAGCCGCCGGGGTGGTCGAAGCGGTGGGTCCCGGCGTCACTGAGTTCAAGCCCGGCGATCGCGTCGCCTATGCCGGCCACGTTCCCGGCGCCTATGCCGAGGCGCGCGTCATGCCGGCGCATCGCCTGGTGCCGCTGCCCGAAGGAATCGACGACCGCCATGCCGCGGCGATGCTGCTGCAGGGCATGACGGTGGAATATCTGTTGTGCCGTACATATGCCGTGAAGGCCGGGCAGACCGTGCTGTTCCATGCGGCGGCCGGCGGCGTCGGGCTGATCGCCTGCCAATGGCTGAAAAAAATAGGCGCCACGGTGATCGGCACCGTCGGCTCGGACGAAAAGGCGAAGCTGGCCACGGCGCATGGCTGCGACCACGCCATCGTCTACAGCCGCGAGAACTTCGTCGAGCGCGTGAAGGAACTGACCGGCGGCAAGGGCGTGCCGGTGGTCTACGATTCGGTCGGCAAGGATACCTGGGCCGGTTCGCTCGAATGCCTGCAGCCGCGCGGGCTGATGGTGTCCTTCGGCGCCTCGTCGGGAACCCCGCCGGATTTCTCGATCAACCTGTTGCAGCAGAAAGGTTCGCTCTACGTCACCCGGCCGACCATCGCGCATTACTGCGCCGACCGCGGCGACCTGCTGGCCAGCGCCGGCGCCCTGTTCGCCATGGTCAAGGGCGGGCTGAAGGTCGAAATCAACCAGACCTACGCGCTGAGGGATGCCGCCCAGGCGCATCGCGACCTCGAGGCGCGCAAGACCACGGGATCGACGATCCTGCTGCCCTGACCGCCAAAATCAGGCCTCAAACGTAAAACCGCCCGGGAATTTACGTCCCGGGCGGTGTTGTGTTCGATCTTTTTGGCGGCGGTGCCG
>JAHELM010000238.1 GCA_024644185.1 Rhodospirillales bacterium
CGACAGGGCCGGTCGCGCCGCGGCATTCATGCGGGCCGGCTACGGCGTTCTTCTGGCCGGTTATCGCTACAACGCGGAAGCGGGTGGAACCCCCAGTGAGGACGGGCTTCTGGACGACGGGCGGGCGGCGGTTCGCTTTGCCCTGTCGCAGGGGGTGGAGCCGGGCCGAATCGTTCTTTACGGCGAATCGCTGGGCACCGGCATTGCCGTCGCCCTGGCCACGGAATTTGCCGTCGGCGGCGTGATCCTGGAGATGGCCTATACCAGCGTCGGCGATATCGCGCAGGCGACCTATCCCATGTTTCCGGCAAGATACCTGGTGCGGGATCAGTTCAATTCCCTGGCACGGATCGGTGCAGTCCGGGCACCGATTCTGATCCTGCACGGCGAGTCCGACCCGCTGATTCCCGCGAGTCTGGCCCGTACCCTGTACGACGCCGCGCCGGAACCGAAGGAAGCGCATTTCATACCGGGCGGCAACCACGGGAACCTGTGGACCCTTGGCGCCGGGTCTTTGGCGCTGCAATTTGTCGACCGCGTATTCCCGGCGGAATCGGTGGCATCGGGGCAATAGCGAAGAACGAAAAAAAGAGGCGGCGGAGCTTTGGCCCCGCCGCCCCGATACGATCACGTCATCATACGTCTTGCGGCATTTCCAGGGATTTGAAGCTGACCGAGTCGGCGCGCGGCGCCCGCCCGATCTTGCGGATATTGGCCCAGACGTTCTTGTAGTTCGGGATCATCAGCTCGTTGGTGTGTTCGCTGACGATGTTGCCGATCTGTCCGCGCGGCGAACAGAAGAGCATGAAACACTCGCCCTTTCTCGCCGTCGCGATCGGATAGACCATCGCCTGGGTCGAGCCGACATTGTTGTACACTTCCACCAGATCGCCGGCGACAAGACCGAGACGTTTCATGTCGTCCGGGTTCATCTCGATCGGCGGGGCGGGGAAGCGTTCGTCGACGAACGGCGTCCGGATGTCGTAGAAGGCGTTTTGCCAGATCAGGTTCTTGCGCCCGTTATTGACAAGAAACTCGTACTTCGCCTTCTGCTCTTCCCGGCCCTTGGCTTGCAGACCCCGCCACACGGAGGCCTGGAAGTGTGCCTTGCCGTCCTTGGTGCCGAACTTCCCGTCGGTGAACAGACGGGCCGTCCCGATCATCTTGCCGTTCTCGTAACCGGTGCAGGGTTCCTGGACGCCGTTGGTGCCCATCGCCCGCAGCCGCTCGTAGGTGACGAACTCGCCGCCACCCGCATGCTTGTGGTAGCCGTCCATGAAGGCGTCTTCCTCGGTCTTCCAGTCGAAGCCCTTGAACTGGTCAGCGTATTTGCCGTTACCGGACTTGCGGAAGCTGGCCTCCATCGCATTGGCGATGCGGGCGGCAATCAGGCAGTCGGGCATCGCCTCGCCAGGCGCATCCATGTATTTTTCGGTCAGACGCAGACGGCGCTCGCCGTTCATGGAGGTCAGGTTCATCTCGCCGGTCGTCGCCGCCGGCAGCACCACATGGGCGCATTCGGCGATCGGCGTCGGCAGGATGTCGACATCGACGCTGAATAACCCGCCGCGGCGGATGGCGTTGACGATGGTTTCGACCTGGGCTTCCCGGTCGCCATAGGGAATGGCTTCCATCGCCTCCTTGACCAGATTGGTGCGCCGCCGGTAGGCACGCCGGAACTCCTCGGCGTTCAGCGTCGACTTGAAGTGGTCGACGGCCCAGATGTGGTGGATGCCGCCTTCGCCGTTGATCAGCAACTGGTCGATATAGGCCGCCGGCCGGCCGACATGCGCGTCGGATGGGCGGACATAACCTTCCTGGTGTCCCCCGAGGCGAACGCAGCCAGTGCCTTCGCGGCCGACGTTGTGGGTAGCGAAGCACAAATTCGCCAGCGCCGAGTTGGTCCGGTAATTGTCGTTGCCCCAGATCAGGCCCTTTTCATAGGCCATCATGGTGCGCCGGCGTTTGCCGCCCGATTTCGGTTCGGCGATCCAGGCCGCCGCCTTGCGGATATCCGCCGCCGACAGCCCGGTGATCCTGGCCGCCTCCTCGACGCCGATCTTGTTTGCCGCGAGGGTCTCGTCGAAGCCGCTGGTGTTGTTGGCTATGAAGTCCTTGGCGTGCCATCCCTTGGCGACAATCTCGGTCATCAGGGCATTGAGCAGGACAAGGTCGGAACCGGCGTTGATTGCCAGATGCAGTACGTTTTCCTTGCCGGCCTCGCGCTCGGCCGCATTGACCGAGGTGGTGCGCCGCGGGTCGACGAAGATGATCTTCGCCGCCGCGTGGTCCTCGCCCGGCATCGTCTTCTTCTTCTTGTCCAGCGAGGCACCGCGCAGATTGGGCACCCAGTGGGCCAGGAAGTAATTGGTCTGGGTCTCCAGCGGATTGGCGCCGACCACAAAGATCGTGTCGGCCAGTTCCGCGTCCTCGTAGCTGTTGTTCAGCTCGCCCATGCCCATGTCGCGCGTCGCGTGGACTTCCGAGTTGTAGGCAGGACGATTATGGATGCGGATGTTCTTGATCTTCATCGCATCGAAATAGAGTTTGCCCGTGCCCCAGGTATTCTCGTAACCGCCGGCGGCGCCGCCATGGTCGAAAGCGGAAACGATGACGCCGTCCTCGCCCCATTCCTCGATCACCCGGCGGGTGACGTCGGCGACCAGCGAAAGTGCGTCGTCCCAGGATGTCGGCATCAACTGCGAATAGCGCCAGACCATCGGTTGCCTCAGGCGATCGGCCATGGTGCCGGTCTGGCGGGAGAAGCGGGTTTCCGCCATGCGACCGCCGCGCACGGAGTTGAGACCGCCATTGACCACGCAATCCTTGTCCGGCATGACGACCAGATGTACCGGGTCGCCGTTCTGTTCCACGATGTTGTACATGGCCGGATTGTACCAGGCGCCGGATTCAGCGGCTTGCTGGCCGGTGAGGTCGGCACCCAGCGCATTTTGCCCGGGTTGCGGTCCGCCCTGCTTGCTGATCGGCCAGGTGTAGGCCTTGTAACCGCAACCGACGATGCAGAAGTCGCAGGTGACGTTGTGCACCTTGGCGTCCTTCGGGGGGATCGGCAGTTGATCGATACCGCGTTTGTAGGTCATGGTTTTCTCCCTCAGGCCCGGACGTTACGGGTGCGCCCGTAGATCAGCTCGTCGACGCCGGCGGCGGTGATATCGCCCTTGGCATCGATGGACAGCGCGAACATCGGCAGGTTCTGGTTGGCATGGCCGAAGACCTGCTGGCCTTCCATTTCGGCGTCGAAGCGCGAGTAATGGCCGGGGCAGTTCAGGGTCCGGTCGCGCTTGTCGTAACTCAACCCGAAACCCTTGTGCGGGCACAGCACCGAATAGGCAACAATGTCGCCGTCGGAACCCACGCCACCGGGTACCCGCTTGCCGAGCTTCAGCAGGACGCCCGGCGAATCGTCGTCGGGATAGCTGATGTCCAGCGGTTCGTTGACCTTCAGATCCTTGACGTTGGCCAGGCGTTTGGCTGGGTAGTCGACGCGGGCCGCGGCGTGGGCCTTGCCCGGCTGCACGAAAGTGGCGGCGGCGGCGCCCGCCGTGGCCACGACGCCGCCGCGCAGGAACTGCCTGCGTCCGGCGTCGACAAGTCTGTCGCACTTTTTCATGCGAATCCTCCCTGGTTTGTTGTGCAGGGAGAACAGCAGCAATCCGCGTGCCGTTCGATACCAAGCTGAAAACAAAGGAAAGTTATTGGTGCCGGTGCGAAATACGGTTCGGCTTTCGGGACCCGGAAACGGGCTGTGTTCGGATTTCCGAACGGATCAGGGTTCGTACAGACCGGGTATGCCGAGCTTGCGCATCTTTTCCCAGAGGGTTGTCCGGGAAATTCCCAGGACATCGGCCGCGGCCTTGACCTGGCCGGCGGTCAGCGCCAGCGCCCGCTCGATATGGCGCCGCTCCGCCTGATCGCGGATGTCGCGCAGGGTCGGCAATTCCGAACCGCCATCCTTGCCGGCAGCTTCGGGAAAGAGATCCTGGACGCTGATGCGCGGTGTGCGCGCCAGCGCGACCGCGCGTTCCACCCGGTTCCTCAGTTCCCGCACGTTGCCAGGCCAGTCATGGGCTCGGACCGCATCCTCGGCCGCGGCCGTCAGCGAACGGACGTCGCGACGGAACTGCGTGGCGAAGTGGGCGATATAGCCGCGGACCAGCGCTACGATGTCTTCCTGGTGATCGCGGAGCGGCGGGATCGCAACCGGAATCACATTGATGCGGTAATATAGATCTTCGCGGAAACGGCCGGCCGCCACGGCCGCTGCAATATCGACATTGGTGGCGCAGAATAACCGGGCGTTGAAACGCAGCACGGTTTCGCCGCCGACTCTGGAAAAGCACCGCTCCTGGACCAGCCGGAGCATCTTGGCCTGCAGTGCCGGTGACAGTTCGGTGACCTCGTCCAGAAACAGGATTCCGCCGGCCGCGCGTTCGGCATAGCCGCGATGGCGCTCCTGCGCGCCAGTGAAGGCGCCGCGTTCATGGCCGAACAATTCGCTTTCCATCAACTCCGCAGGAATCGCCGCGCAGTTTACGGCTATGAAAGGCGCCTCGCGCCTTGGCGAGACGTCATGGAGGTAGCGTGCCGCGACTTCCTTGCCACTACCGCTCTCACCGGTGAAAAGGACTGTGCTGTCGATATCGGATATCCGATGGAGCAAGGATTCCAGATCGCGCATCATTGGCGATATGCCAAGCGCGCGGGGAGAGTTGCTCTGGTCGACGGCCCGCCCGTTCGTCAGTTGCGCGATACGCTGCAGGAAGCCGTCCATCTCGAATGGCTTGGTCATATATTCGTCGGCGCCGTGGCGCATCAACCGGACCGCCTGTTCGATATCGCCGAATGCCGTGATGAACAGCACCGGTGTCGCGCCGAGCATCGGAAGTGCTTCCGAAAAAACCGTTTCGCCATCCATATCCGGCAGCCGGATATCGCAAACCAGGACATCTGGACGGTGCATACTGATCGCGG
>JAHELM010000239.1 GCA_024644185.1 Rhodospirillales bacterium
AAACCCTTTACGCTTTCGGCATGGCCGGATCGCCGGCATTGCAGGCTGGATTTCGCGGTATGGCGCGGCCATTATGGGGGCTGCGGCACACAGGGCGGCGGTCAGGGAAGGGCGGGTCGGATATCCCATGTCACATGTATTTCACCGCAACAGCCGGGCCAGTTATCCGGTGGCGGCGCGGGGCGACGGCGTGTTCATCGTCGACCGCGACGGCAAGCGCTATCTCGATGCGTCGGGTGGCGCGGCGGTCTCGTGCCTCGGCCACAGCGACCGGCGGGTGACCGAGGCGATCAAGACGCAGCTCGATACGCTGCCCTGGGCGCATTCCTCGTTCTTCACCACCGATGCGATGGAGGATCTGGCCGACCGGCTGATCGCCGACGCGCCGGCGGGTCTCGACCGGGTCTATTTCGTTTCCGGCGGCTCGGAGGCGGTCGAGGCGGCGCTGAAGCTGGCGCGCCAGTATTATCTGGAAATCGGCCAGCCGAAGCGGCGCAACGTCATCGCCCGGCTGCAGAGCTATCACGGCAATACCCTGGGCGCGCTGGCGGCCGGCGGCAACCTGTGGCGCCGCCGGCAATTCGAGCCGCTGCTGTTCGAGGCGCATCATATCGAGCCCTGCTATGCCTATCGCCTGCGGCGCGAGGGCGAGAGCGACGAGGATTTCGGCCGCCGCATGGCCGACCGGCTGGAAGCGAAACTTCTGGAACTCGGCCCCGACACGGTGATGGCCTTCGTGGCCGAGACGGTGGCCGGCGCGACACTGGGCGCGGTACCGCCCGCGCCCGGCTATTTCCGGCGCATCCGCGAGATCTGCGATCGTCACGGCGTGCTGCTGATCCTCGACGAGGTGATGTGCGGCATGGGCCGTACCGGCACGCTGCATGCCTGCGAGGCGGAAGGAATCGCGCCCGATATCATGACCGTCGCCAAGGGCCTGGGCGCCGGCTACCAGCCGATCGGCGCCATGCTGGCATCGGCCCGAATTCACGACGCGATCCGGGACGGCAGCGGATTTTTCCAGCACGGCCATACCTATCTCGGCCATGCCGCGGCCTGCGCCGGGGCGCTGGCGGTGCAGAAGGCGATTGCCGGGGACGGGCTGCTGGCGAAGGTGCGGTCGATGGGCGCGATGCTGGAACAGAGGCTCACCGAACGGCTGGGCAATCACCGGCATGTCGGCGACATTCGGGGACGCGGCCTGTTCCTGGGCGTCGAACTGGTCGCCGACCGGGCCACCAAGGAGCCCTTCGATCCGGCGCTGAAGCTGAATGCACGGATCAAGGCCGAGGCGATGACGCGCGGCCTGATGTGCTATCCGATGGGCGGCACCATCGACGGCAGTCGCGGCGATCACGTGCTGCTGGCGCCACCTTTCATCGTCGAACCCGAACATCTGGACATGATCGCCGACCGTCTGGCCGATGCGATCGACGCCGCCGTGGGAACCGCAACCGCATGAAACTGGACGAATCCGTACTCGATGCGCCGCTGATCGTGACGGTGGCGCCGACCGGCGCGCGCAAGACCGCCGCCGATCATCCGAAACTGCCGGTGACCCCGGACGAGATCGCCCGTTGCGCGGCCGAATGTCTGGAGGCGGGGGCGGCGATGATCCATCTGCATGTGCGCGACGCGCAAGCGCGGCACAGCCTCGATGCCGACGCCTATGCCGCCGCCATTGCGGCGGTGCGGCGCGCGGTCGGCAACCGCATCGTCATCCAGGCAACGTCGGAGGCGGTGGGCATCTTCACGCCGGACCAGCAGATGGCGATGGTGCGGGCGGTGCGGCCGGAAGCGGTGT
This sequence comes from Rhodospirillales bacterium, assembly GCA_024644185.1. Classification (GTDB taxonomy): domain Bacteria; phylum Pseudomonadota; class Alphaproteobacteria; order UBA8366; family JADFVY01; genus JAHELM01. The sequence goes on from JAHELM010000239.1 coordinate 1,805, forward strand.
CGCTGGCGATCCGCGAGATCTGCCCGGACGAGGCGTCGCTGCCGGTCGCGGCGGAATTCCTTGCCTGGCTGACGGCCGAGCGGATCGCGCCGCAATATATCCTGTATTCGGCCGAGGATGTCGAACGCTTCGCCGAACTGCGGCGGCGCGGCATCGTGCCGGGCGGGACGCCGTTCGTGCTGTGCGTGCTGGGCCGCTATACGCCGGGGCAGAAATCCGTCCCGGCCGACCTGCTGCCCTTTCTGGCCGCGGCGGGGGACCTGGATATGCATTGGGGCATGTGCGCCTTCGGCCGGCGCGAGGCGGCCTGTGCGCTGGCGGCGGCGACGCTGGGCGGGCATGTCCGCGTCGGCTTCGAGAACAATCTCTATCTGGCCGATGGCAGTGTCGCGCCGGACAATGCGGCGCTGGTGCGGCAGGTCGCCGGCGGTGCCGCGCTGATGGGCCGCCGTCTGGCCGATGCCGATGCGGTGCGCCATCTGCTGATGGAGAACGCGGCATGACCAGGCCATGGATGACGATCGCCGCCTTGCTGGCGGCCTTGATGCTGCCGCCGCCGGTGGCGCGGGCCCAGGAGGAGTCGCAGGCCGAGGTTCCGGCGGCGGAGGAAGAAGCCGTGCCGGAGGATGCGTCGGCCAGGGACGCGCTGCGCGACATCGTGATCGGCGCCGGCGGCGTTGCCGGTGCGTATTTCCCGGTGGCCGGCGCGATCTGCCGCATGGCCGCGGCGCATGACCACGGGCTGCGCTGCCTGGTCGAGAGCAATACGGATTCCTCGGCCAATCTGGAACGGCTGCGCGACGGGCTGCTGGATTTCGCGGTGGTGCAATCCGACTGGCTGATGCACGCCTCGCGGGGCAGCAACCTGTTTCGCGCCGTCGGCGGCGACGAGACGCTGCGGGCCGTACTGTCGCTGCATGCCGAGACGCTGACGCTGATTGCGCGCGCCGATTCCGGAATTGCGACGGCGGCCGATCTGGAGGGCAAGCGGCTGAATATCGGCGCCCCGTTCACCTATCAGCGACTGTTGACCGAGGCGATGCTGCGGGCCCTCGACATCGACGAGCGTGACCTGGCGGTGGTCATGGAACTGCCGGCGAACGAGCAGGTGCGGGCGCTGTGCGCCGGCGATATCGACGCGGTGGCGATGGTCGTGGCCCATCCTTCGCCGCAGATCGCCCAGGCCTTGCAGCGCTGCGATCTGCGGCTGGTCCCGGTGGCCGGCGAGGCAATCGACGACATGCTGGCGGAACGCAAGGAATTCGCCGCCGCGACGATTCCGGGCGGGCTCTATGCCGCGGCGCCGGATCCGGTTGCCAGCTTCGGCCTGCGCGCCGTGCTGGCGACCACAAGCCAGGTCGAGGATCGCATCGTCGAGGCGGTGGCCGCCGCGGTCATCGATGGACTGCCGGAGTTCACCCAGCAGCATCCGGTGCTGTTCGGGCTGAATGCCGGCGACATGGCGAAGGCCGGGATCGCCCTGCCGCTGCACGACGGCGCCCGGCGATATTTCATGGCCAGGGGATTGATCGCCGAATAGCGCCGTTACGGTGCTTCGATACGCACGCTGAAGGCCATGCGGTCGATGGTGGCGTGCTGGCCGGCAACCAGATTTCCCAGCTCCAGCGCCCCGACGGTCAGCTTTCCCCGGGCGACCGGAAGGGCCGCCAGCTTTGCCTCGGCGGCTCGCAACTCGGCGGCCGGCCGGTTCGCCGGTTGCAGGACGATCTCCAGGGCCTCCGACGCGGCCTGAAAATCGGCCGGGTTCAGGATCAGGGCGAAGTCGCGCGCCAGGCCGGGGGCGTTCACCGCCTTGGCCCCGGGGGCGTTCGGCCCGGTATTGTCGCTGTTGCGAAAATGCCAGCCCTGGATCACCGACGGGTTGATGCCGCGAAAGGGCGGCGTGGCCACGGCGACGTAGTTGCGATCGCGCGCCGCCGGGTCGCCGATCCACAATTCCCAGCCATCCTCCAGCGGCACCAGCCGGAATTCGAGTTCCGTGTCGCGCAAGGTAAAGAGATGCACCACGGTATCGCCGCGCTGGACCTCGCCATGGAATACGACCGCGTCGTCGGCGCGCGCCGCCCCGATACCGGTTGCCAGCAAAATCAGCAAGATGGCGAGGCGAATCCCGATCATCGGGCGACCGTAGCACCCTTGGACCCAGGACGACAAACGGGATTGTGATCGGTCCGGCCAACGCGGGGGCTTGGCGTTGGAAGCCGGCGATGGCAGCATGGCGGGGCCCGTGCCGGCGGTGGCGGCCGCAACGAATGCGCGGGGAAGGGATGCGAAGCGTGAACGATATCGGACCGGTGAATTTCGATTCCCTGGAAATCGGGGAATTGCGTGCAATGCTGGCCGCCGGCGACCGGGTGCTGGAATGCATGCGCGTCCTCGGCAACACCAGCGACAACATCGTCGGCGAGTTGCTGCGCGAGAGCGACAGCTTCTTCGAATGGACCCATTATCCCGACGGGGATGTCTACGATCCGCGCAGCCATGCGCAGTACTATTATCACGCCCACCCGAAGGACGAGCGGCCCGGCGAACATGGGCATTTCCATACCTTCCTGCGGCCGAAGGGCATGCCCGCCGGGATCGCGCCCGCGCCGCTGCCCGATTTCGTGCCTCCCGAGGGCGCCAACGATGCGCTCAGCCATCTGGTTGCCATCTCGATGGACCGGCGCGGCAATCCGCTCAAGCTGTTTGCCACCAATCGCTGGGTGACGGGCGAGGTGTGGTATGCGGCCGCCGACGTCATCCGCATGCTCGATCGCTTCGCCATCGACCATGTGCGCCCGTCCTGGGCGGTGAATATCTGGATCACCGGCATGATCGCGCTGTTCCGGCCGCAGATCGTTGCGCTGGTCACGGCGCGCGACGTCGCGGTCGCCGCCTGGGCCGGGGACCATCCGGACGACAATGTCCATGAGGATCGCGCGCTTGAGGTCACCGGCGAATGCGGTATCTCCATCCCCGACCAGATCGCCGCGATCCGCGCGGCATTGCAGGCGCGGGGCGGTTGAGGGAGGGTGAATTGAACGAAATCCGCAACGCGCTGGGCCAGGAAATCGGCTTTCCGGTGCCGGGCTGTACGGCACGACCGGCGCCGCCCCGCAGCCCGATCGAGGGGCGCTGGTGCCGCATCGAGCCGGTCGATCCGAACCGT
>JAHELM010000240.1 GCA_024644185.1 Rhodospirillales bacterium
GATCTGCGAAAGGCCCGGCAGCGGGAATGGCGGCAATCGGGCTCGCGTTTTCGGCGGCGCCGATGCGGCGGCCGGTCGTGCCCTTGCGTCGCGCCCCGATGTTCCGGCGGCACGCCGCCAGTCCCACGGTGAAAGGATCGGATTTTGCAGGGAAGCGTTGTCTCCGGGATACTGGTCCGGGCCGTTTGGGCCGTGGCGCTTTCAGGGGCGCTTGCCGCTTGCGCCACGCGCGAGGGCTCCCCGCCCCCAGTCGCCTCACCCGCTGTCGCCCCGCCGACGGTTCCCTATTCACCGGCCACGCCCCCGATGCCAACCCAGGCCACTTCCGGACAGGCGCCGGTCATGGTGACCTTTAGCCAGCCGGGCAAGCCGGAGGACATGGTGACCCTTGCGGCGGTCGGCGATGTCCTGCTGCACGACACGCTGCAGCAGCAGGCGGCAAAGCGCCCGGACGGATACGGTTCGCTGTGGGCCCCGGTCGCCGACCTCATCGCCGCCGCGGATGTTTCCTTCGCCAATTTCGAAGGCGTTGCGGCGGAAGGCGTGACGCGGGAGGGAACCCGGGTGACCGGGCTGGAAACGATCTACGACGGCAATGTGTATAGCGGCTACCCCAGGTTCAACGCGCATCCTTCCGTTCTGGGAGATCTGAAGAAGGTCGGCTTCGATGTGCTGCTGACCGCCAACAACCATGCGCTCGATCGCGGGTCCCCTGGCGTCGACGGCACCATAGACGCCCTCGGCGCGGCGGACCTGGCCTGGACGGGAACCAGAAGCCGCAAGGATATGACCCGCCCGTGGCATGCGATCACGCGGATATCCAAGGGCGGCCGCCAGTACAACATTGCCTGGCTGGGCTGCACCTACGGAACCAACATGATTCAGGACCGCTACCGGCAGGTGCTTCATTGTTACCGGGATCGCGCCGAGGTTCTGGCGATCGTGCGCGATCTGAGCGGCCGGCCCGACATTCACGCGGTTATCGTGACACCCCATTGGGGCGACGAAGACGCCCATCTTCCCAACACCAGGGAAACCATCCTGGCCCGCGATCTGGCCAGGGCGGGGGCGACGGCCATCGTCGGCACGCAACCCCATGTCATGCAGCCCATCGAAAAGCTGGTAACGGCCGATGGCCGCGAAGTGCCGGTGGCCTATTCCATCGGCAATTTCGTCAGCAACCAGGTAACGCTGGCCGAACGCAGCTCGGTAATCCTGCTGCTGGGTCTTGCCCCGCGCGCCGACACCGGCAAGCTGGCGGTGGCAAGGCTGGGCTGGATTCCCATCCGCATGGTCAAGGAGCCGGGTTACCAGCGGGCGGTGGCCATCGACCGGACCAGCGATGGCGAGGCCAACCGCGCCCATCTTCTCGAACACCTGCCGGAAGGCAACCTGCATCCGCCGTCGACCCCGTTCTGGCCTGGGCCGGTGGCATCGGTCGCAACCAGCGGGACCGGCCAATGACCCGGGCCGCCGACAGCGAAATCGCGGCCTGCGCATCGGCCCTGACCGCCGCCGAGGCTCTGCTCGATGCCGCGCGCGCCGGGGTGTCCGGGATGGTGGTCCGCGACGGCCGGGTCGATGGGGCGGCGCTGGAGCGCGAACAGTTCGCGGCGCATGGCTTCGCCTGGGCCTCGACCTATGTCGAGGCCCTGCGGCAGATGCTGGGCTGGGCCGGGCGCTGCCAGGCCGAGGGCGCCTTCGGCGAGCTGGATTCGCTGTTCCTGCGGGCCGCCTTCGGCGAATATTGCGCCAAACTTGCCGGCGGCATCGCGCTGAGCCAGGTGGAAATCGCCCGACCGGCCGATCTGGGCATCCCCGATGCCGCGATCGACGCCTTCCGCCGGGCAACCGCCGGCATCGTCGCCGAGGGCAATACCGCCGCCATCCGCCAGCGCATTGCCGGGCTGATCGCCGGGGGACATTTCGGCGAGACGGCCCTGGGCGACGAGATGCTGGTCATGGTGCGCGACCAGTTCCGCCGCTTTGCCGAAGAGGAGGTGGCGCCGCATTGCCATGACTGGCATCGTCGCGACGTGCTGATCCCGCTGGGCGTGGTCGAACATCTGGCCGGCCTGGGCGTGTTCGGCCTGACCGTGCCGGAGGAGTTCGGCGGGCTGGGCATGGGCAAGGCCGCCATGTGCGTGGTGACCGAGGAATTGTCGCGCGGCTATATCGGCGTCGGCTCGCTGGGCACGCGCTCGGAGATCGCCGCCGAGCTGATCCGCCTGGGCGGCACCGAGGCGCAGAAGCGGAAATGGCTGCCGCTGATCGCATCGGGCGAGATCCTGCCGACGGCGGTGTTCACCGAACCGGGCACCGGATCCGATCTCGGCGCGCTGAAGACCCGCGCGGCGCGCGATGGCGAGGTCTATCGCATCACCGGCAACAAGACCTGGATCACCCACGCGTCACGCAGCGACATCATGACCCTGCTGGTGCGCACCGACCCGGACTCGAAGGATCATCGGGGCCTGTCCATGTTCATCGCCGAAAAGCCCCGCGGCACCGACGCCGATCCCTTCCCGGCCGCCGGCATGAGCGGCACCGAGATCCGCGTGCTGGGCTATCGCGGCATGAAGGAATACGAACTGGGCTTCGACGGCTTCGCGGTGAAGGCGGAAGGCCTGCTGGGCGGTGAGGAAGGCCAGGGCTTCAAGCAGCTCATGGCGACCTTCGAGTCGGCCCGGGTACAGACCGCCGCCCGCGCCGTCGGCGTTGCCCAGAACGCGCTTGAGCTGGGCCAGAAATATGCGGCCGAGCGCATTCAGTTCGGCAAGCCGATCGCCGAATTCCCGCGCGTTGCCGGGAAACTTGCCTGGATGGCGGTGGAAACCATGATCGCCCGCCAGCTCACGCTGTTCGCGGCGCGCGAGAAGGATTCCGACCGCCGCTGCGACATCGAGGCCGGCATGGCCAAGCTGCTGGCCGCGCGCGTGGCCTGGGCCAATGCCGACAACGCGCTGCAGATCCACGGCGGCAACGGCTATGCCGAGGAATACGAGATTTCCCGCGTGCTGTGCGACGCCCGCATCCTCAACATCTTCGAGGGCGCGGCGGAGATTCAGGCCCAGGTAATCGCGCGGGGACTGCTGAGCCGGCGGAACTAGGTCTTGCCGCCAGCCGGGCCCCGCCCCACACTGCGCGCACGGTTTCGGCGGACGCCCCGGTCGACAAACCGCGGCGACATAAGGATTCGAACGATGGAAAAGAACGGCGATGACCGCGCAAAGGCCCTGGCGCTGCTGGCCGAAGGGGCGGCGAGCGGGCCGGCGTTTTTTGAGATCGCGGCGCGGGCGCTGGAGGTCGGCCTGGGATATCGCTGGACCGGAGTCATGGCCTGGGACCGCGCCACGGACCGGATTTCCCATCTCTCGTTTCGCGAGGCGGGCCGCAACCGGGAACCGGGGAACCACAACGTGTCCGAATCGCCCTGTGCGCCGCTGTACCGGGGCGAAGGCGCGGGCGCTCACATCTTCATCGGCGAGGGACTCGTGGAACGATTCCCGCTGCTGCACGGCCTTCGCGCGATGGGCGCGGTGTGCTATCGCGGCGAGGTGTTTCCCGGTGCCGACGGGGATCTGGCGGGCCATATCTTCGCCACCGACGACAAGCCGCATCGCGACCGGCCGGAGACCCGCGCCTTCTTCAACCTGATCGCCCGGCGCGTGGGCACCGAATACACGCGATGGCGCGCCTAGGAGACGCCGCGCCGGCCGGGGCCGCGACCCGATTCGCGCATGCTGAAGCGCGCGGGTTGCCGGATGAACCGAAATTCACCGCACGGACGGCTTGCGATTCGCGGCGGCTTTCCGTATGTTCCCGCACGCTTACCCAGCCGACGTAGCTCAGGGGTAGAGCAACTGATTCGTAATCAGTAGGTCCGCGGTTCAAATCCGCGCGTCGGCACCAGTTTTTTCGAGGGCTTAGTCGGCAACGGCTAGGCCCTTTTCTTGCGCCGGAACGCCGCGGGCAGGCATCGCCAGCGGTGCTTCGGGCACTGTTGAGCGAATAGATACCGCATCGTGACGTCAGGCTTTGAAAGGAAGAGTCGGCCGGGTAAGGTCAGCACATGAAGCCTTTTGTCCCAGGTGTATCGGCGGCTTTGCTGTCGGCGCTGTTGTTCGGCGCAAGTACGCCCTTTGCCAAGGTTCTGCTGACGGATATCGGGCCATGGCTGCTGGCGGGCCTGCTCTATCTGGGCGCGGGGTTCGGCCTTGGCGCGCTCGGACTGTTCCAGCGTGCCGAGCGGGTAAGGCTCGCCGCCGGCGAATGGCCGTGGCTGCTTGGCGCCATCGCCGCGGGCGGCGTGGTGGGGCCAGTCCTGCTCATGCTGGGTCTGACCGGAACGCAGGGCGCTTCGGCCTCGCTGCTGCTCAATGCGGAGAGCGTATTCACGGCTGTGCTCGCCTGGTTCGCCTTCCGGGAGAACTTCGACCGCCGGATCGCCCTCGGCATGCTCGCCATCGTGGCCGGCGCGGTGGTCCTGTCATGGCACGGTACGCAGGAACTCGATACGATCTGGCCGCCGCTTGCGATACTGGGCGCCTGCTTTTTCTGGGGTCTCGACAATAACCTGACCCGCCAGGTCTCCCTTTCCGACGCCCGCCGGATCGCCGCCATCAAGGGGCTCGTTGCTGGCACGACGAATGTCGCGATTGCGCTTTCGCTCGGCGCGAAGATGCCGGGCCTGCCCTATGTACTGGCCGCCGGTTTCGTCGGCTTTCTTGGCTATGGCGTCAGCCTCGGCTTGTTCGTGGTGGCGCTGCGCGGCCTCGGCACGGCACGGACCGGGGCGTATTTTTCCATCGCCCCTTTCGCCGGCGCCGTCGTCGCCATTCCGCTGCTCGGCGAGGCGGTGACCGTCCAGCTCGTTGTCGCGGGCGCGCTGATGGCGGTTGGGGTGTGGCTGCACCTCACCGAACGGCACGAGCATGAGCACGTCCACGAAGCCATGGAGCACTCGCACACCC
>JAHELM010000241.1 GCA_024644185.1 Rhodospirillales bacterium
TCGCGCATGGCGCATGGCGCGGGTAATCGAGCGGACTCGAATTAAACATAAGACGTTTGTATTTTATTAATTTCCACATACGCGATATTATCGCGAGAGTCGGGGTCGGGACCGGCCAGCGTATTTTTCATTTCTCCTCCCCATCGCGCCGCGGCCAGCAACGGAAGGAGGTACACATGCCGGATGCACCTTATGTCGTTCGTGAGAGCCACTCCCGGTCGATCGCCAAGGCGGTGAGTTGGCGCATGACCGCGACCGTCGACACCTTCATCATCAGTCTTGTTGTCACCGGCAGTCTGAAATGGGCCGGCTCGATCGCCGGGTTCGAGATGCTGACCAAGATGGCGATCTATTATCTGCATGAGCGGGCCTGGTCGCGCATCCATTGGGGGCGGCGGATCCCGGTGCCAGTTCCGGTAACCGCCGATGCGCCGACGGACGGCGGGGCAATTTCGGGAAACGAGCAGCCTTGACCGGACAACCGGGATCGCGAAAGGGGATTCCGTTTGCCCGGATGCTGCTCTAGGATGCGCGCCGTTCCTGTTCGCCTGGACCCGCGGAGATGCCGATGTGGGAAGCCATCCTTGCGCATGAGCCGGCGATCCGGTTGAGTGCGTTCCTGGGAATTTTCGCGATCATGGCCCTGTGGGAAACCGCCGCGCCGCGCCGCGCGGGCACGCTGTCGCGCTGGGTGCGCTGGCCCGGAAATATCCTGATCGTGTTCCTGAACACGGCGGTTTTGCGGCTGCTGTTTCCGGTCGCCGCGGTGGGCATGGCGCTGGCGGCCCAGGGCGAGGGCTGGGGCCTGTTCAACGGGCTGGCGATTCCGGTCTGGCTGGCGGTCGTCCTTTCGGTGATCGTCATGGATCTGGCGATCTATCTGCAGCACGTTCTGGTGCATGCGGTTCCGGCGCTGTGGCGGCTGCACCGGATGCACCATGCCGACCTCGACTACGATGTCACCACCGGGGCGCGGTTTCACCCGCTTGAAATCGCCGTCTCGATGCTTCTCAAGCTGATGGTTGTGGGGGCCCTTGGCGCGCCGCCGGTGGCGGTGCTGATCTTCGAGGTGGTGCTGAACGCGACGGCGATGTTCAACCACGCCAATGTGCGCATCCCCGCGGCCATCGACCGGGTGCTGCGGCTGATCGTCGTCACGCCCGACATGCACCGCGTGCACCATTCCATCCTGCCGGCGGAGACGAATTCGAATTTCGGCTTCAGCCTGCCCTGGTGGGATCGCCTGTTCGGCACCTACCGGGCACAGCCGGCGGCCGGGCACCTGGGCATGACCATCGGCATCGAGCAGTTCCGCGCCCCGCGCGACCAGCGCCTCGACCGCATGCTGATCCAGCCCCTGCTGGGCGGGCCGGGCGACTATCCGATCAACCGCGCCGGGACGGGCGACCGGGGCTGACCGCCCGCGCCGCCCGTCCGGCCTGGATCAGACCTTCGGCAGCGGCGAGCCGTCGTCGCGCAGCGCGATGTAGATCGCCGGGATCACCAGCAGCGTCAGCGCCGTCGACGAGGCCAGGCCGAACACCATCGAGATCGCCAGCCCCTGGAAGATCGGATCCGCCAGGATGAAGGCGGCGCCGATGATCGCGGCGGCGGCGGTCAGGAAGATCGGCTGGAAGCGGATGGCGCCCGCCTCCAGCAGCGCCGCGCGCAGCGGCGTTCCCTTCGCCCGTTCGTGGCGGATGAAGTCGACCAGAAGGATCGAGTTGCGGACGATGATACCGGCCAGCGCGATGAAGCCGATCATCGAGGTGGCGGTGAAGGGCGCGTCGAACAGCCAGTGGCCGATCAGGATGCCGATCAGGGTCAGTGGCACCGGCGTCAGGATCACCAGCGGCAGCTTGAAGCTGTGAAACTGGCCGACGACCAGAAGATAGATCGCCAGCAGCGCCACCATGAAGGCGCCGCCCATGTCGCGGAACGTCGTCCAGGTGATCTCCCACTCGCCGTCCCACAGCATCGACACGTTGCGTTCGTCGTCCGGCTGGCCGCGATAGCGAACCTCCGGCGCGCCGCCCGGACCCCAGTCGATGGCGCCCAGCGCATCCTCGACCGCGAACATGCCGTAGATCGGCGCCTCGTAGGCGCCGGCCAATTCCGCCGTCACCATCTCGGCAAAATGCCCGTCGCGCCGGAACAGCGGCCACGAGGCATCTTCCCGGGTCACGGTCACCACGTCGCCCAGCTCGACGATGCCCCGGGTGCCGGGAACCGGCGTGCTGAGAAGGCGCTCGCCGATGGAGAGGGCGTCCTTGGGCAGGCGGATGGCGATCTCGGCCGGGTTGCGCCCGCCGCCGCGATGCGAATAGCCCACGGTCACGCCACCGAACAGGGCACCGATCGTGTCGTAGACGGCCTGTTCCTCGACGCCATGGAATTCCAGGTTGTTCTGGTCGATTGAAAAGCGCATGCGGCTCATTCGCCGGCCGAAGCTGTCATCGGAATCGACCACGAAATCGACGGCCTGGAAGGCCTGGCGGATCTTGGCCGCATAGGCGCGGCGGGTCTCGGCGTCCGGCCCGTAGACTTCCGCCAGCAGGGTCGACAGCACCGGCGGCCCGGGCGGCACCTCGACCACCTTGATCGAGGTTCCCTCGGGCAGGTCCATCCCCTTCAGCCGTTCGCGGATGTCCAGGGCGATACTGTGGCTGGCCCGGTCGCGTTCGTGCTTGGGCAGCAGGTTCACCTGCAGATCGCCCATCTGCGGCTCGGCACGCAGGTAGTAGTGGCGCACGAGGCCGTTGAAATTGAACGGCGCGGCGGTTCCCGCATAGGCCTGAATGCTGGCCAGTTCCGGCAGGTCGCCGATGCGCTTGGCGGCGGCGATCAGCACGCGGTGCGTCGCCTCCAGGCTGGACCCTTCCGGCAGATCGACGACCACCTGCAATTCCGACTTGTTGTCGAATGGCAGCAGCTTCACGGTCACCGCCTTGGTGTAGAACAGGCCGGTCACCAGAACGGTCGCGGCGCCCACCACAAGCAGGAAGGTCCAGGCCCGCCGGCGTGTCGCCAGCACCGGGGCGGCCACGCGCCGGTACAACTGGCCCATGCGGCCGCCGTGATCGTGCGCGCTCTGCCCGCCATGCCCATCGCCGGACCCGGTATCGGCGGCATGGGCCTCGGCCAAAGCGTGCTTGTTGCCGCCCACCTTCAGCAGCAGCCAGGGCGCGATCATCACCGCGACGAAGAAGCTGAACAGCATCGCCGCGCTGGCATTGGCGGGAATCGGCGCCATGTACGGGCCCATCAGGCCGCTGACGAACATCATCGGCAGCAGCGCCGCGATCACGGTCAGCGTGGCGACGATGGTCGGATTTCCGACTTCGGCCACCGCCTCGACGGCGGTGCGCATGATGTCGGCCTTCGGCTTCATGCGCCAGTGCCGGACGATGTTCTCGACCACGACGATGGCGTCGTCGACCAGGATACCGATCGAGAAGATCAGCGCGAACAGGCTGACCCGGTTGATGGTGTAGTCCATCAGCCAGGCGGCGAAAAAAGTCAGCAGGATGGTGGTCGGAATGATGACCAGCACCACGCCGCTCTCGCGCCAGCCGACGAAGAAGGCAATCAGAATGGCGATGCTGACAGTGGCGATGGCCAGATGCAGCAGCAGTTCGTCGGCCTTTTCCAGCGCCGTTTCGCCATAGTTGCGGGTGACGTGCACGGCCACCTCGGGCGGCACCAGTTCGCCGCGCACGGTATCGAGCCGCTCCAGCAGGCGATCGGCGACGACGACGGCGTTGGCGCCCTCGCGCTTGGCGACGGCGATGGTGACCGCCGGCAGGATGCGCAGGCCGCCGTCGGCCGCGGGCTCCATGTGCCAGCCCTGATGTTCCGCCGGCGCGGCGCCGACGACGATCCGGGCCACGTCCTTGACATAGACCGGCCGGCCGTCATGGGTGGTCAGCAGCAGCAGGCCGATATCGGGCATGCCGGTCAGCGTCTGTCCGGCGACCACGGGGATACTGGAATCGCCCTCGCGGACGGCGCCGACCAGGAATGACCGGTTGGCATTGCGCACCTTCTCGACCAGCTGGTTCAGCGTCGCCCCGTAGAGCGACAGGCGCTCCGGGTCGGGCTCGACGCGAATCTGGTCGGGCCGGCCGGCGGAAATATAGGTCAGGCCGACATCCTCGACCTTGGTCAGCTCGTGCAGCAATTCCTCGGCGACGTTGTACAACGCGTTGTCGTTCCAGCGGTCGGCGATATCGGGCGCCAGGTCGGCGCGCGGCGCCAGCGTCAGGGTCACGATCGCCACGTCGCTGATGCCGCGGCCGACGATCAGCGGCTCGGGGATGCCCAGCGGCAGGCGCGACAGATTGGCGCTGATCTGTTCGTGCACGCGCAGGATCGCGGCGTCGGCCGAGGTGCCGACGAAGAAGCGCGCGGTAACCACAACCTGATCGTCCAGCGACTGCGAATAGACATGCTCGACGCCGTCGATACCCTTGACGATGTCCTCCAGCGGCTTGGTCACCAGTTCGACCGCGTCCTCGGCCCGCAGGCCGTCGGCGCGGACCATGATGTCGACCATCGGCACGCTGATTTGCGGTTCTTCCTCGCGCGGCAGCACCAGAAGGGCCAGCCCGCCGACCAGGATGGCGGCGATCAGCAGCAACGGCGTCAGCGGCGAGGCGATGGACGCCTGCGTCAGGCGGCCGGAAATTCCAAGATCCATGACGGTTTCTCCGGACGTTTACGGCTGTTGCAGGACGTCGCCGGGGCGCAGCCCCGACAGGACTTCGATCTCGTCGCCGAGATGCTGGCCGGACTGGACCATGACCTCGCCCTCGCCCTTGACCAGGGCATAGGTCACGCCGTAGCGCTGGAGCAGGAAACGTCGCGGCACGACGATGGCCGGGCGCGCACCCGTGCCGACATGCACCAGCGCCCGCTCGCCGACGAAAAAGTCGCCCAGCCCGGGCACCTCGACGTCGGCGATCACGC
>JAHELM010000242.1:0-1967 GCA_024644185.1 Rhodospirillales bacterium
GGTTGGTGCCGATTTTCCGATCGCCGGCTCCACGAAAACGCGTTGGACGGCTCCCTTCGGCACGGCGATCATTGTGCTCAAGGGAGACTTGGATGAACGCAACGCAACCGCAAACCTTTCCCGGCCGGGGCGCTGCGCACGATGCCGCTGCGCGTACCGGGCCAGTGTCGGGCCTGCATCCGAGGCTTGTTTGATCACCGAAACCTGAACCCTGGAGACAAAGATGAAAGCTTTTCTGACTACCGCTTTTTCCATTGCGCTGGCTGGCGCCGCCCCGTTCGGTGCAGCGCTGGCGCAGGACTTCCCGTCAAAACCAGTGACGATCGTCGTGGGCGTTCCACCTGGCGGATCTACAGACCTTGTGGCGCGCGCGACTGCGGAAAAGATGTCCAAACTCCTCGGAACACAGGTTGTCGTGGACAACCGTCCGGGCGTGAACGCTGCGATCGCGACGCGACAGGTGGCGCGCGCCCCGGCCGACGGCTACACGCTGTTCTACAACGCCGTCAACATGGCGACCAACCTTGTTGCCATGAAGGATCCCGGTTACAAATGGTCTGAATTCGAGTCTGTCGGCGGCGTTGCATATGCACCCTACGTCATGTTTGTCAATACGACATCGAGCAAGGCGAAGACGTTGAAGGAATTCATCGACTATGGAAAGTCCAATCCGGGCAAGTTGACCTTTGCATCGCTGGGGCCGGGCAGTTCTCCGGGGATCGTCGCGGAGCGGTTCAATAGCCTGTCCGGCATCGGCTACCGGGATATTCCTTACAAGGGCGGGGCGCCCGCGATGACGGACCTGGTCGGCGGCACGGTGGATGTCTACTATCCTCTGGCCAATGCGGCCGCTGCCCTGGCGGATCGACCCAATATGACGATCTTTGCGGTGACGGGCGCCAAGCGAAGCGAAGTGCTGCCCAATGTTCCGACCTTCGCGGAACTCGGTTACCCGCAGATGGGCGATTTGCTTTACGGCGGCATGTGGATTGCTGCGGCGACACCCAAGCCGATTTTGGACAAGTTGCGCAAGGCTCTTGCCGACACGGTGAAGGATCCTGAGTTCGTCGCGACGCTGAAAAAGGCTGGAATGGCACCCTATGAGGATGACCATGCGAAATTCTTCGCGATCATGCGCGAAATCGAGGTGATCACGCGCGAGGACTACAAGAAGTTCAAGCTGGAGCCGCAATAAGGGCGGCAGAAAACTGAAAAGGACATTCCCAGTGCCTCGAGATATCGCCTTTACGCTGGCCGAATATGCTGCCTCGTTGCAGCTGGGAAATATTCCGAACTCTGCGATCGCGGCGACCAAACTGGACATTTTCGACACCTTGTCCACCACGATTGCGGGCACGATGGCTCCGGGGGTCGGAGAGCTGCTGGACTTGTTCGCCGAATGGGGCGGGAATGGGCAAGCCACCGTGCTGGTGCACGGCCGGCGCGTCCTGGCCCATGACGCAGCCTGGGTCAACGCGACGATGGCACATGCCACCGATTACGACGATACCCATGACGTGGCGATGTTGCACGCCGGCGTGACCGTCATTCCTGCCGCCCTGGCTGCGGCGGAATTGGTGGGTGGCGTGGGCGGTGACGAACTGCTGGTGGGTATCACTGCCGGACTGGACGTGGTCTGCCGCCTGGGCCTGGCGAGCACCATCGGCATCGTCGAGAGTGGCTTCGTCTTCACGCAGCTGCTGGGTACTTTCGGCGCGACGATTGCAGCGGGACGGGTGCTGCGTCTCACGCCGGCCGAAATGGTCAATGCGCTGGGCATTGCCTATAGCCAGACCGCCGGGAACTACCAAGTCATTCGCGACTCGGCCCTGACCAAACGGATGCAACCAGGGTTTGCCGCCAAGGCCGCCGTGATCGCGGTCCAGATGGCCAGGAAGGGCATACGTGGAACCCAGAACACCTTCCAGGGCGTCGACGGCTTTTACCGCGTGTACCTGCGCGGCCGC
>JAHELM010000242.1:1977-4959 GCA_024644185.1 Rhodospirillales bacterium
GTCGTCACCGCAGAATTGGGGTCCCGGTTCGAACACGAAAACCTGTCCTTCAAGCCCTACCCGTGCATGCGTCCATTGCACGTTCCGATCGACGCCGCGCTGGAGGCGCGTCGCAAGTGGAAGCTGGCGCCGGAGCACATCCGCCGGGTCGAGGTGCTGTTCAACGAACACACCTACTCGGCCGGCTGTACGCCGATCGAGGCGAAAAAGGCGCCCCGCACGCCGATCGACGCCCAGTTCAGCATTCCGTATGTCATTGCGGCTGCGCTGGCGCATGGTCGCGTCGGACTTGCGGATTTCACATTGGCGGGCGTCGCACGCCGCGAGGTACTTGAACTGGCCGCCAAGGTCGACGGCGTGGTCGACGAGGAACTGGAGGCGGGTTGGAGAGCCCGGGTATGCCCGGTCATCATCCGCATCGAAACCACGGACGACCAACTGCTGGAGCTCCGGGTGGACCATGCACACGCGATGAACAAGGCCGAATTCGCCGACAAATTGGCGGATTGCATAATGTTCAGCGGTCGGTCCATGCCCAAGGACATGGCGACGAACATCACCTCCCTTGTGGACAGGCTCGAATCGTTACCCGATATCAGCGAGTTGATCGACGCAATGGTCGCCGAACCCGCCGGTCAAGAGCCATGACACAGGACAACCCACGCGCGGCTTCGGATTGGCTGGGCCTGCGCGGTCGGGTCTGTGTAGTGACAGGAGCCGGCAGCGGCATCGGGGCCGAGACGGCCCGCGAACTGGCCCGGGCCGGCGCTTCGGTTGCGGTGCTGGACCGCAATGACACAGCGGCGGCCGAAGTGGCATCCGGGATCCAGCGCGACGGCGGTCGTGCGATCAGTGTGTGCGCCGACATCGGGGAACCAGACAGTGTCTTCGCAGCGGCGAAACGGGTCGAGGCGGAGCTGGGCCCGTGTCGTGTGCTGGTGAACAACGCTGCCATACGCCATCGGGAACCACTCATGGAAATCCCGCTCGATGCGTGGAATCACGTGTTGTCGGTCAACCTCACCGGAGCGCTGGTTTGCACCAAGGCATTTGCGGCGCAGATGATCGCCGCGGGCGACGGTGGCAGCCTGATCCATGTCGCCTCCTTGATCGCGCATTTTCCCCAGGGCGGGAGCGGCCCCTATTGCGCCAGCAAGGCGGCCATGATCACGCTGTCGCGCACGCTCACGATCGAACTCGCTGCACACCGCATTCGCAGCAACGTCGTGTCACCGGGGCAGATCCGTACGCCGGCCTCGGAGGTCGTCTACCGTGATCCCGCGCTTGCGGCTGCCCGGGAACGCGCTGTCCCGTCGGGGCGGGCAGGTGTGCCCGCGGATCTGGCCAACACCATCGCGTTCCTGGCCAGCGACCGGTCCGACTACATCAACGCGCAGGAAATCGTGGTCGATGGCGGCATCGGCTGTACGCTGATGGAGGCCAACAAGCGCCCGCCCCACATGCGTTAGGGATTGCCTGCACAGAGAAATCACGTCTCTGACCAGGATCGTCCAGGAGCCGAACAGCAACGAGAAGTGCCACCAGGCCCACGTCCGCACCCCAGCGAAAGAAGGATTCACATGCAAGCCAAGCCACCCCTTTCCGGAATTCGTATCCTCGACGCCGCAACCTTCCTTGCCGCGCCATATGCCGCTTCGTTGTTCTCGGAGTACGGCGCCGAAGTGATCAAGGTCGAACAGCCGACCGGTGACCACATGCGCGAGATCGGTCCGTTTCGCGGCGATGTATCGCTGTGGTGGAAGGTCATCGCACGCAACCGGCAGAGCGTCACGCTCGATCTGAACACGGAAGAGGGACGCGATGTCTTCAAGCAGCTCGCGAGCAAGTGCGACGTGGTCATCATGAATTACCGGCCCGACGCGTTGAAGAAGTGGGGGCTCGAGTTCAAGGACCTCGTGCGGTGCCGCAGCGACATCATCTTCTACCATTTGACCGCTTTTGGTGCCGGGCCCTATGCCAGGCGGCCCGGGTTCGCGCGGGTCGCGGAGGCGTTCGCCGGGCTCACCAACCGGACGGGTTTCCCCGGAGAGCCGCCGGTGCAGAGCGGGTATGCCATGCTGGGTGACGGGATCGCCGGCATCTACGGCGCTTTCGCTGTCATGCTCGCGTTGCGGCAACGGGACCTGACAGGTGAACCCCAGATGATCGACCTCGGGCTGTACGAGCCACTGCTCAGCATGATCGAAGACCAGATCATCACCTACGACGAGACCGGATCGAGGCTGGAGCGGCTGGGCAATGCGAGCCCGCGATGGGCACCACACGGCCTTTTCCAGACCAGGGACGGCCTGTTCGCCATCATCGCCTGTTCGACCGAGAAGTTGTGGCGCCAGCTCCGCGGGGTCATGGGCGACGCTTCTCTGGCGCGCTACGACGATGACAACCATGCCCGGGTTGCGGACCGCGCGTCGCTGGAGGGGCAGGTGAGCAAATGGACCCAAAGCCACGATCTTCGTGACCTCCTCGAGATCTGCGGTAGCGCCGGCCTTGCCATCGGCCCGATCTATTCGCCTGCCGAGATCGTGAGCGACCCCCACATCATTGCCAGGGAATCGATCATCACCGTGGACGAACCCGAGACGGGAAAGCCGATCCGCATGGCGTCGCCCGCTGGCAGGTTTTCCGGTTTCAAGGGCAGTGTCCGCCATGTCGGCCCTTTGTTGGGGGAACACAACGATGCGGTTCTCGGTGGCCTGCTGAACTTTTCGCGGGAGCAGATCGAAGCGTTGCGGCTCAAAGGTGTCATCAGTCCATCGACGGCGAAGGCGACAAGCAGCTCGGAGTCCAGGCGCACCGAAGAAGACGTCTGAGGCGAGGCAGGTATGGGGGAACTAAACGGGTATTGCGATTCGCGATTCGCGTCTGTCTACGATGCGCTGGCGAAAAATATCGAGGCCGGCAAGGAGATCGGCGCCAGTCTGTGCGTCAACATCGACGGCGAGAACGTCATCGATCTGTGGG
>JAHELM010000243.1 GCA_024644185.1 Rhodospirillales bacterium
GCCGCCCTATTATCTGGAATATGCGGTTACCCGTGGCGGGCAATGACCCGGACTACGAACGGGCCTTTCCCGTCGGCAGCGGCGTTACCTTCCCGGGTGCGGCTTGCGCCCCGGTGGCGCCTTCCTTCCAGCGACTGACCAGCCCGGCATCGATGTCGAACAGGTCCAGCGCCCGGCCCACCGTCTGGTCGACGATGTCGTCGATGCTCTGCGGGCGGTGATAGAATCCGGGCACCGGCGGCATGATCACGGCACCGCTGCGGGTGGCCCGCTCCATCAGTTCGATATGGCCGAGATGCAGCGGTGTCTCGCGCAGCAGCAGCACCAGCCGGCGGCGTTCCTTCAGGCAGACATCGGCGGCGCGCGCGACCAGCGTGTCGCCGTAGGAATTCGCCACCGCGCTGAGCGACTTCACCGAACAGGGCGCGATCAGCATGCCGGAAGTGCGGAACGAGCCGCTGGCGATCGCCGCGCCGATGTCGCGGTCGTTGTAGACGACGCTGGCCAGCGCCCGGACTTCGGCCACCGACCGGTCGGTCTCCTCGACAATGGTCTGCATGCCGGCGGCCGAGATCACCAGATGCGTCTCGATCCCCGCCGCCGCCAGCGCCTCCAGCGCGCGGATGCCGTAGATCGCCCCGGATGCCCCGGTGATGCCGACGATAAGCCGCGTCATGGCTGTTCCCCTTGAAATGCCTGCCGGATTATCTGGACCGGGCCGCCACCGCGTCAAGATGCGGCGACGGCGAACCGGAAGATTGCCGCAACGCCGCGAACGGGTCCGACCCGCCGGATACCCCGCTCAGTTCGCTCCGGACGGCTTCGGCTCCCATGCCTCGATCAGTTTTTGCGCCTCGGCAATCTGCGCGGCGGACATCAGCTTGGGGATGTTTTCACGATCCCTGATCACGGATTCGAGCCGCGCATAGTCGGGTGGAAACCGCGATGCCGCCAGGCTGACCCATTTGTACGCCTGCACGTAATCCTTCGTCACGCCCTTGCCAAAGCGGTACATCAGACCGAGGCGATACTGGGACAGCGGGTGCCCCTGTTCTGCGGCCAAGCGCCACCACCTGACCGCCTGTTCGGGGTCCTTGGGCAGGCCTTCGTCGCCATTGCTGTACATCTGCCCCAGGCTGTACTGCGCCGCGGCGTCCCCCCGGTCGGCCTTTGCCCGCAGATCTTCCACCGTCCCCGCCACGGCCGGGAATGCCATGCCAAGCATGACCGCAACGATGACCGCGAACCCCCTGATAGACCCCATGCCGCACACTCCCTTGTAAAAATCCTGTCGCGCGTAACCAGTCCGCCCGCCGCACCCAGCACGGCCAGCGCGGCATCCATGCAATCGGAAGCCGGCGGGCGCCGCCGTCAAAACCGTCCGGCCGAATACGGCGCCGGGTCGATGCCGGGATCGCGCCCCGCGACCATATCGGCGATCATCCGTCCCGAGACGGCGGACATCGTCAGGCCAAGATGGCCATGCCCGAAATTGAACCATACGCCCCGCCGCCCCGGCGCCGGCCCGATCACCGGCAGCGAATCCGGCATCGACGGGCGAAAGCCCAGCCAGTCGGAGAGCCGCGCCCCGGCATCGGGCAGCAGGCGGCGGGCCTGACGCTCGATCACGGCCGTGCGGGCCGGGTCTGGCGGCGCATCCAGCCCACCCAGCTCCACCGTGCCGGCACAGCGAAGGCCCCCCGTCATCGGCGTCATGTAGAAGCCGCCTTCGTGCAGCGTCACCGGACGCGACAGCAACGGCGCCGCGCAGTCCAGCATGACGTGATAGCCGCGCTCGGTATCCAGCGGAACGTCCACCCCCAGCATGCGCGCGAGCTTGCGCGACCAGGCGCCGACGCACAGCACCGCCGCGTCCCAGTCTTCCGCCCCGCCGCCGGCCCACAGCGTCGCCCCGCCCTCGGCGCGCGGCCGGGCGCGATCGACCGCCACCCGCCGGATCTGGCCGCCCAGCGCTTCGAAATGAAAGGCCAGCCGCCCGCTCAAGGCCAGCGGATCGACGCACCAGGAGGCATCGCGCACCAGGGCGGCGCTTTCAAAGACCGGGGCCAGCGCCGGCTCCAGCCGCCTTGCCTCGGCGGCGCCAATCTCCTCGATCGCGACACCGCGCCGCCGCTTAAGCGCCAGGCTCTGTTCCGAGTCGCGCCGCGACCGCGCGGTACCGAACAGCATCATGACACCGCCCGGCCGCAACAAGCTGGCGGCGGCGGCAGTCTCGGCCAGCACCGTCCAGTCGGCTTGCGCGCGACCGAGGATCGCCGCCAATGCCTTCGACACCGCCTCGACCCGCGCCGTGCCGCTGGCCAGCACGAATCGCGTCAGCCAGGGCACGAGCGCCGGCAGATAGCTCCAGCGCAGCGCCAGCGGCGACAACGGATCCAGCAGCATTCCCGGAACCTCGAATGCGATACCCGGGGATTGTACGGGGGCCACGCCATAGGGCGCGATGATGCCGGCATTGCCCAGCGAACACCCCTCGCCCGGCGGCCGCGGATCGAACACCGTGACCGCATGCCCGTCACGGCGCAGCGCCGTGGCCGTGGCCAGTCCGACAAGCCCGGCGCCGATTACCGCGATACGCAATTCGTGCCCCTGCCCCTTGTCCGGCATTTCCCGCTCCCCTTCCACTCGGTTCCGCGATCCTAGGATCAATCCCGCGATTTCGCCATCCCGACGGTTAGCGGACATTCACGGGGTTGTTGGTTGCCCCGCCGGGCGACTTCGGGGATTATGGTTCAGGCACGAAACCGCCGGACAACAACGGGAAGAGAATGGCGTGACACGACGGATATCAGTGATTCTGGCCGCCGCGGCGATGCTGTCGCCTTGCGCATGGGCGCAAAGCGTATCGGCGCAAACGCGCTTCCAGCCGGCGGTGCTGTACGATCTGGGCGGCAAGTTCAACAAATCGGTGAACGAATCGGTGGCGGCCGGGATCGCCGCCTTCGCCGGACCCGCCGGAATCGAGGTCCGTGAGTTCGAAATCTCCAACGAGACCCAGCGCGAGCAGACACTGCGTAACATGGCGCGGCGCGGCGACGACCCGATCCTGGCCGTCGGATCCGGCCAGGCCTCGGCGCTGGAGAAAGTGGCGAAGGAATTCCCGCGGACCCGGTTCACCATCGTCGATGCCACCGTGAAGGCGCCGAACGTGCTGTCGATCGTGTTCCGCGATCATGAGAGCGCCTTCCTGATCGGCGCACTGGCGGCGATGTCGTCGCGGTCGGCGAAGATCGGCTTCGTCGGCGGCATGGACGTGCCGCGCGTCCGCCGTATCGCCTGCGGCTATCAGCAGGGCGCCCGCTACCTGAAGCCGGAGATCACGGTTCTGCAGAACATGGCCGGCACCACCGCCGCCGCCTGGAACGACCCCACCAAGGGGGCGGAGCTGGCCCAGGCGCAGTTCGATCGCGGGGTCGACGTGGTGTACCATGCCGCCGGCGGCACCGGGCTTGGCGTGCTGCAGGCGGCGGCCGATGCGCGCCGCTTTGCCATCGGCAACGAGGTCAACCAGAACGGCCTGTTTCCCGGAATCATGTTGAGTTCGATGCTGCGCCGGGTCGACCAGGCGGTCTACAATTCGGTCAAGGCCGCCGCCGACGGAACCTGGCGTCCGGGCATCCTGTCGCTGGGCCTGAAGGAACACGGAGTCGACTGGGTTCTGGACGAAAACAACGCCCGCTTCATCAGCGCTGAAATGAAGGCCCTGCTGGACAAGATCAAGGCGGAGATCGTCGGTGGCACGATCAAGGTCGCCGACTCCACCGCAACCGGGAAATGCCCCGACTAAAGCACTTTGATTACATTCCGAATTAATTGTTTCTTAGCCTAAACCGGCTAAGACAGAGGGTGGGCGAATCCGGCGCCGCGCGCGACCGGAGACAACCGGGTGCAACAACAGGGCGATGAGTAGTCAAGGATGGCGATTTCCGTAACCTCGGGCACGCGGTTCAATCCGCTGCGGGCGACCGAACAGGGCCGCCCGGCCGTGGAAATGGTCGGCATCAACAAGCGTTTCGGCCTGGTCGAGGCCAACCGGGACGTATCGATGGTGGTGCGCCGGGGCACCATCCACGGCATCGTCGGCGAGAATGGAGCCGGCAAGTCGACCCTGGTGAATATCCTGTATGGCTTCCACCGCGCCGATTCGGGCGAAATCCGCATCAACGGCAAGGCGGCGCGCATTCGCAGCCCCCGGCAGGCCACGCTTCAGGGCATCGGCATGGTGCACCAGCATTTCAAGCTGATCGAGACCGCGACCGTCCTGGAGAACATGGTGCTGGGCTCGGAACACGGCTATCTGCTGAAACCGGCGATGGAACACGCACGGGCCCAGCTCGACCGGCTGAAGCAGGGGTACGGCATGGAGCTGGACCCGGACGCGCTGGTCGGCGAATTGTCCGTGGGACAGAAGCAGCGTCTGGAAATCCTCAAATCGCTGTATCGCGGCGCCGATATCCTGATCCTGGACGAACCGACCAGCGTGCTGACGCCGCAGGAAGCGGAATTCCTGTTTTCGGTCATGCGGTTGCTGAAACAGCAAGGCAAGACCGTCATCTTCATCAGCCACAAGCTGCGCGAAATCCTGCAGATCACCGACTACGTCTCGGTTATGCGCGACGGCCGCATGGCCGGCCACGTCAAGACACCGGAAACAGACCAGCGCGAGTTGTCGCATCTGATGATCGGCCGCCAGGTCTTCCTGCAGCCTCCGCGGGCGCTTGGCCTCAGCCGCAATACCGTGCTGGAGGTGGACAATCTGACCGTGCTCGACAATCACGGGGTCCCGCGCGTCAAGGGCGTGTCGTTTTCCGTCACCACCGGCGTCATCTTCGGCATCGCCGGGGTCACCGGTAACGGGCAGAGCGAACTTCTGGAGTGCATCGCGGGAATCCGGCCGATCCATGACGGCCGGATCGTCGTGCAGGACGTG